>NZ_JAAQOK010000062.1:0-23071 GCF_011683705.1 Enterobacter sp. 725m/11
ATGTACAATTGCGCAGGCACTACATAAGCATCACATGCAAATAGCCCTTTCGGAGCGTTGCCATTGCACCACTGTGAGTTGATGTATCGCCCACCTTTTAAGGCTAGTTCTACGTATGTACGAACATCCCCCAGATCCACACGATGAAGTGCTAAAAAATCATTTGTCTTATGTGTAACAGAGTTTACTTGGCACCTTGCTAACTCCGCTAGGAGGTTAGGATACAGCGGGCCTCCCTCAATGATGCGCTCTTCGCCATCTCTCAAGGGCTCCTTTGGCGCACCAGTCTTATACCTACTACATATCTTTATTACCATTATGGTAAGTCCAGGGTGAAAATGTCAACAGGAAGAAGTCTCAAATATGTATGATAATGTTTGCATGGCATTCTGAAATTACTATTTAAATCAATAGTCTGTGCATTTTATTATTAGCACATTCAAACTAAACGCAACTTTGTCTCTACAGCAACCCCAATAATCCGGCAGTTACCATTAATCGGCACGAGTGGCCATTGAGGGTTAAGGCCCTTCAGGTACTTCTGCCCACCGTCGATCACCAACTTCTTAAACGTCGCCTCGTTAGAATCGGATAGCTTTGCTATTACCAGGCTGCCGTTGATCGCCTCCCGACCAGTATCGAAGAGGACAAAGGTTCCTTCAGGAATGCTCAAGCCAGCTGGCGCCGTCATTGAGTCACCATCCACCTGCAGCCAGAAAGCCTCACCCTGAACGTGAGCATCAGACTCAAGCCACAAGTCGATATCTTTCAGAGTGTATGGTTCAACAGCCTCACACCACGCGCCAGCCTGAACCTTGCTAAGAACAGGGTATTTTTCCCCTGAAGAATAAGGACCGGCATACTCGACGTCACCTTTAAGGCTCTCGTCAATAATTGTTCCATCTCTGCCCACAGAAAATGATGTTTTGCCGAGATATCTGAAGATTCTTGATATGTCGGCAATGCTCGGCTCTCTTCTGGCATTTAGCCAATGACTGACCGCACCCTTGGTTATACCCAGGTGTTCAGCCAGTTGTTCTTGGCCAATTCCTTTATCTCTCATCAGGCTTTTAGCCAGATCGTACCATTTCATAGTCATTCCAGAATGATACAACTTGTATACACGCTTTCGAGTCACATAATGTATATTTAACTTGCGAGCGACGAATACAATATGTATATTCAAATCAGTTTAGGAGGACATCCATGAGCAAGTTAAAAGAAATTCGCGTTCGTCTGGGATTAACCCAGAAGCAGATGGCGAGTGAGCTAGGACTGACAAAGGGGGCCGTCTGCCATTACGAGCAGGGTCGCCGAGGTCTCAGCGTCGATCAGTGTCGAGCCATTGTGGCCGCGCTGAACAAGCACGGCGCACAAGTCGGAATTGACGACGTATTCCCGCCAGTAAGCAAGACCGCCGCTTAACCCGGCACAGTTCTTTAACAATCAGGAACCTAATTTAACTGGCTGAGTTATCAGCCAATCAAAATCTATTTAGTTAAGGGAATGCAAATGCAATCACTTACGTATCAACACAATACCGGAATACACCCGGGAGCGTTGATAAACCGCGCTCAACTTAAGGCGGCGCCAGACCACGAAAAGATCCGCGATGCGGTCCGGGCATGGTCGTCGGCGCTGGACAATCAGGACGTCGTATCAGCGCTGATCATCAATGAATATCGGGAACAGGGCGGGACCGCCATCAGCTTCCCGGAGGACATTAGCCGGGCCCGCCAGAAGTTGTTCCGCTTTCTGGATAACCGTTTCGACTCTGAGCAGTACCGCGAAAACGTTCGCCAGCTGACACCAGCAATCATGTCTGTCCTGCCGCTGGAATACCGCAACCGCCTGGCTCCGCAGAACGACATGATTTCGTTGATCGCCTCTGCGATGAAAGAGTGTGCCGAAGCTAAGCAGGCCGTGCTGCTGGACGCTCCAGAGCATCAGAAGCTGAAAGAGGTGAGCGAGGGTATAGCGTCGCTGTTCCGCCTCATGCCGGAGCAGGTCGGGCCGCTGATGACGATGGTCACGTCGATGTTGGGGGTTATGTGAGAACTACAGAAATGGCGAAAGCTGCGGTGCTCGAACACCAACAGCTTTCTGGTGCAAATCGTTTGGACTCTTTGCAGGAGTAAGTATGTCAAACACCGGCAAAGTAATCAAATTCCCTGCGCAGCAACCGGCGCAGCAGGAGAATCGCATGGCCGATCTGGAAAATGGCTATCTTCGCCTTGCTAACCAGATTCAGGATGCCCTGTGTTTCGTAGAGCTTTCGGGGCGTGAGTTCCGCGTGCTGAATGCTATTGTTCGCCTGACGTATGGCTGGTCCAAAAAAGAGGACCGGATCACCAACAGCCTCATTGCAGATAAAACCAGACTGGCCGTTAAGCACGTTTCTGAAGCTGTGCTCAGCTTGGCTTATCGCAACATCATCAAGATGCGCAGAATCGGGCAGACACGTTACATCGGGATCAACACGCTTCTGGATAGCTGGGCTTACACAAAGCCAAAATGTGCAAAGTGCCCGGTTAGTTTCCCGGTCGCTGAAGTTGTAACGCAAGTTATTACCATCCCTGAAATCGGGGATAGCAAAATCACCTCTAAAACCATCCCTGAAAACGGGGATAACCATCCCCAAAAACAGGGAGAGGTATCCCTGGAAATAGGGAACACCAAAGACATTCTTCCAAAGACAAATATAAAACCTAATACCCCCTCTAATCCTCCAAGGGGGAAGGGCAAGTTTGATCCGCTCGGTGTTGACGTTCCTGACTGGCTAAACAAAACCGCCTGGCAGGAATGGGTTGCTTACCGCAAACAGTCTGGCAAGCCGATCAAAACTGAGCTGACCGTCACGAAGGCATTCAAGCTGCTGAAAGAGTGCCTGGAAGACGGACACAATCCGGCCGACGTGATCAACTCCAGTATTGCGAACGGTTACCAGGGACTTTTTAAGCCGAAGTTCGCTGTCAAACCAGCCTCCAAGACGGATCTGGATTTCAACAACACTGACTGGATCTATGGGGTGATGCCATGAAATCTCTTGCAGAACAGATGCGTAATCACGACCGCGAGCAGATGAGCCGCATAGCTCACAACCTGCCTGAGCAGTACGAAGAGCGCCCACGGCTTGAACAACTAGCGCTGATATTCAACAACCTTTTCAACGAGCTTCGCGTTGCATTCCCTGCAAGCATGGCTAACTTTCGCACCCAGGCTGACGTGAACGAATTCCGACGTCAGTGGCTCATGGCGTTTCAGGAGAACGGTATTTACTCCATGGACCAGGTTGAGGCCGGCATGCGTGTGGCGCGTAGCCAGGAGCGACCATTCCTGCCATCGCCGGGCCAGTTCGTCTCCTGGTGCAAACAGAGTGGCGGGGCGCTGGGCATCACCGTTGACCAGGTGATTGCCGAATACTGGGACTGGCGTAATCGCTCGTTCGAATTCACATCCAGCGAACAATTCCCCTGGTCGCAGCCGGTCATGTACCACATCTGCGTGGAACTTCGTCACCGCAGCACAGAGCGCCAGTTAACTCATGGTGAGCTTGCACGCGAGGCTGGCGATCTGCTGGACATGTGGGAGAAGCGCGTTACCGAGGGTAAGCCAGTGCCACCGGTACGCCGGGCAATTGCAGCACCGGCTGCCGAGCACGGGCCAACGCCGATCCAGATGCTTCAGGCGAAGTACAACCGCAACAAGTCGAACGGGATGGTATGAGTTTAAGTTACAACTAAATGTAAAGTTACTTTCAACATAATGTTCCTATATATGGTATTGATTAATAAATGAAAATATGCAAAATTAATTGTTTACTGTTCAAAGGAAAGTATAGCATGACACTTAAACTATCTGAATTAAGTAATGAAACAATTGCCACCCTTCTCACTGAGAATGATTTTAAGTTTGTTATTCAAAGTGATGGTGATATCAAAGTGGAAAATGATGAGCGCTTATATATCAAACTTGATAAAGATAAAACTTCTTTACGAATTTATGGTTGGGTAACATTCGATGATGGTGTAATGAATAAAGGAGGTCGTGCGAATTCAGTGGTCAATTTCTTGAATTTAGGAAGTAACACTGTAAGATATGCTACTTTGAAAGAGGATGATTTGTTTTTTGAGTATGGCATTCCTTTGGTTGGTGATGTTAGTGAATCATTTTTTGTTAATTTATTAAATCATATTGTTACGGTATCTAATAACTTGAAAGGAGTCTACGAGTTAACATCCAATAGATTAGATAGTATAGGTCTCAAATGAATATTGTATCTATTAAAAAACTATTGGATATATACTCACCAAGTATCACTGGTGGGTTGACCTCACTATCTGTATTTATTTACAGATCTTATAATGGTTCAAAGGACTATGAATATATAATACCCTTGATCTGTGGCGGGGTATGTACTATAGCGGCAATAATAATTGTTGAAATTATTAAAAGCAAAAAGATAAAATTGAAAGAAGAAGCAGTAGCTTCCCTGCTAAATGATGTTAAAGATAAGCATACCTTCTATTCGGCACAATTGAAAGAACATTCTGCGGGAAGCGAATTGTACGAAATATATAAGAACAAAATAATTGAGCTTATTGAAATTGAGGCAAGGCAAATAAAAGAAAAGTCAACAAGGGTATTGGACTTAGAAGAAGAGATAAAAACAGCTGATTCATTTATTAGCGATGGCATGGATAAATTAGGGGAAATTAACAATAAGAAATCTTAGATCTCATTGATTTCTTTTTGTTTGATAATTTTGGATGTGTTTGGAAATATGGGGGCAAGGTTTATTGTATTATTGGAGGGCCTTAAAGGAGTTTTATCTCCCCATAAAGAGTGTATATCATATCGACGCTCTAATCATGCTTTACTGTTTGATTTTCCATAATCAATCCTCCATAATTAAGTCATCGGAGCCTGAACAACTCCGGTGACTTCTGCGCATTTAAGGGGACTTAAATGCGACCACAATCTGAACTCCTCACCTTGTCACAGATGCTTAGCGGCACCTGCGATTTTCTGCATTCTGCGGTTTCCGTTAAGGAGGCCGTATGACTCTCCCAGTAGACGGCATCAAACTCCATCGCGGTAACTTCGCAGCCATAGGCCAGCAGATTCAGCCTTTGCTGGATGCCGGGCAATGCTTCCGCCTTCATGTTAAACCGTGGCGCGAGAAGCGCAGCCTGTCGCAGAACGCGCTAAGCCACATTTGGTACACGGAAATCAGCGATTACCTCATCACCCGCGGCAAGACATTCGCTACGCCTGAGTGGGTCAAAGACGCGATGAAGCACACCTATCTCGGCTACGAAAGCAAGGATCGAGTAGACGTCGTGTCCGGAGAGGTAACCACGGTCCAATCCCTCCGCCATACGTCAGAACTGGAAACCGGCGAGATGTACATTTTCCTGTGCAAAGTCGAAGCCTGGGCGATGAACATCGGCTGCCACCTGACTATTCCCCAAAGTTGCGAGTACCAGCAGCTGCGCGATAAGCAGGAGGCCTGATGTCTACTCCACTGTCCCGCGTCTTCACCAATGAAATCTTTCGCGTTCCGGCGCGCCGCAAGCGTAAGGCCTCGGTTAAGCCGTCCGACATCCCGACCTTCAGAGATTACACCGCCCGTCTGGTCGATGAGAAATGGCTGCGTCTCGCGGCAAGGAGGGCGCATGGCTAATTTATGCAAAGCGGCACGCGGCCGCGAATGTCAGGTGCGGATCCACGGCGTCTGCAACGGAAATGCTGAAACCTCAGTGCTGGCACATATCCGTATTGCTGGCCTCTGCGGTACCGGAATCAAGCCGCCTGACTTGATCGCCACCATCGCATGCAGCAGTTGCCACGACGAGATTGATCGCCGCACTCGTCTGGTCGATGCGGAATATGCAAAGGAGTGCGCGCTGGAAGGAATGGCTCGCACGCAGGTCATCTGGCTTAAAGAGGGGCTCGTAAAAGCATGAATGAATACCGCATCAGTCTCCCATGGCCGCCGAGTAACAACCGCTACTACCGACATAACCGCGGGCGCACGCACATCAGCGCAGAAGGGCAGGCGTACCGCGACAGTGTCGCCAGAATCATTAAAGAATCAATGCTGGATATTGGCCTGGCTACACCCGTGAAAATCCGTATTGAGTGCCATATGCCGGATCGCCGACGCCGCGACCTGGACAATCTGCAAAAGGCCGCGTTCGACGCCCTGACGAAATCCGGGTTCTGGCTCGATGACCAGCAGGTCGACTACTACAGCGTGAAGAGGATGCCAATCGTCAAAGGCGGCAGGCTTGAACTGACCATAACCGAACTGGAGGCCGAATGAACCAAAACGACTTCCTGCGGTACCAAGCAGAAAGCGTTAAGCGCGCCAACCTACCGCCAGTAGCAAAGCACAGCCAGACCAAAACCAACCAGCCACATAAGGAAGCCGCATGAACAGTCAGCAACTGGAATACGTACGTCAGCAGCTCATTGTGGCGACCGCAGATCTCAGCGGGGCTACGAAAGGGCAACTGGTAGCTTTCGCCGAGAACGCGCAGTTCACCGCGACGGCGCGCAGCCGGGGGCGGAAAAAGGTATTCGACAAGGATAAGCAGCGCATGGTCAACCCGGACGGCCCGCCAATGAGCGGAAGCCAGTCGCGCGCGAAGGGATCGTCAATCGCGCTGGTGGGCCCGGTTGAGTTCGTAACCGCATCCTGGCGCCGCGCTGTGCTGTCGCTGGAAGACCACCAGAAAGCATGGCTGCTGTGGAACTACAGCGAGAATATCCGCTTCGAGTACCAGGTGGCGATAACTCAGTGGGCGTGGGCAGAGTTTCAGGAACAGCTCGGCGCGAAGAAGGTGGCCGGCAAGACGCTGGAGCGTCTGAAGAAACTTATCTGGCTGGCGGCGCAGGACGTCAAAGCGGAGCTGGCGGGCAAGGATGTGTATCAGCACCAGGACCTGGCGGCTCTGTGTGGCGTTAAGCCTGATAACTGGTGCCATAACTACGCCGACTACTGGCGGGCTATGTGTGACATCTTTAAACGGCTTGATGGCGATTCCCTTCTTTGCGTCGTGAGAACACGATCACAACAAAAGGCGACTTTTTCGCAGCAGGGTATTGCAAAAATCAATTAAATAGCATACATTTCATGTAAATCAGATATTGTGCCAATGTTTTATGCAATGTCATGTAAAGCCTTTTAAGCCACTGGTTATAGCCGGTGGCTTTTGTTTTAATATTTGCCTTAATATCAAACTCTAAGGTTTTCCCAATGGGCACCAAAAGATATGAGATCTACATTCCTGAAGATTTTTCAGCTACAGAAGCAGAATTTAGGGATCTTATAAAGCAGCATGCACATTACTTTGAAGGTTATGTCATGGCTGATTACCGTGGCGATGCACGATATACCTATCAATCAGACAGCTTTGAGGTGACCGAAGTCTGGTATGAAAAAGGCGATAATGCAGGCTCTTTTGAGTTTGAGGTTGATGTTCAGTATTTCGAAGGCTGTAATGATAGGAATTATTTAGATCAAGAAGCAAGAACTGCAGAATTTTCTCTGGATAAATCTAAGAAGTGTCTAGTTTTTGAGTTGGATGAAACAATCTGGAATCCAGATAATTAACATGATGAATGCACTGAGGCCGCAGAGAAGCGGCCTTTTTTGTATCTGCACAACAGGAAAGAGCATTGGTCTGAAGGGCTCATAACCCAACCCACGCAGCAGCATGGAGTTGGCACGAAGTGCTCAGTGCTCTGTCCGTTGTGGTGTAACTCAATTCCCGCTTGCGGGTTAAATGGGTAGAGTAATGCATCAACTGGCATAGCCAGCAGGGCAGGCATGATGCTAATGCTGAACCTGAGTATCGGTTCGAGTCCGATCGCCACACACAGAACCCACTACCTGGGACCCTTCGGCCAGAGAGCCGACATTGCCTTACCCTCATCTTCCCGGCCTGTCGCCGGGTTTTTTATTCAGGCCGCAGACAATCAATTCCAGATGCCCCGTAGCTATCGTGTCTGACGGCCTTTCCCCACTACACGAACAGCACCCGCAAACAACGCGAGGTGAGAGCATGTATCGCATGGAAAAAATAACCACTGGTGCTGCCTATGGCGCTTCAGCCGGGAGCATCCTAAACGGCATGCTTAATGCCTACAGCCCCGAGCAGTGGAACGCTATCGGCGTGCTGGTGGGTATCATCATTGCCGTACTGACGTATCTGACAAATCTCTATTTCAAGATCCGCGAAGACAACCGCCGCAGCAGGAGCCGAGATGAACCCAACGTTGAGGAATAAGCTGGTGGGTGCCATTGTTGGCGGATCAGGGGCAATCACTATTGCTGCAGTAATGCTGGGCAATGCGGATGGCCTGGAAGGGCGTCGCTATTACGCATATCAGGATGTTGTCGGCGTCTGGACTGTTTGCGATGGGCACACCGGAGCGGACATTCGCCGCGGTCACCGCTACACCGACATAGAGTGCGACAACTTGCTGAAGGCGGATCTGCGAAAAGTGGCAAATTCCATCGACCCGCTGATCAAGGTTCGCATCCCTGAACCTACCCGTGCCGCGCTTTACTCCTTCGCCTATAACGTTGGCTCTGGTGCTTTCGCCAGTTCCACGCTGCTGAAGAGGCTGAACTCTGGTGATGTGCCTGGGGCATGCAAAGAACTGCAGCGCTGGACATATGCCGGTGGCAAGCAGTGGAAGGGGCTGATCACCCGACGCGAGATTGAACGTGAAGTCTGCGAGTGGGGCCAGAAATGAACCGATTAACAGCCATCATCTGCGCTGTCGTTATCTGCCTGCTGGTTTCGATGGCTTGGGCGATTAACCACTACCGCGATAACGCCATCACCTACAAAGACCAGCGCGATAAGGCGAAGGTCCGGGCAGACACATCGGAGGCGATCACCAGCAACGTGATCATCACGATGAACCTCATCCGTGACATCTCACAGGCTACCCAGAATGCAAAGAACGAACTGGCAAAAAAAGGCGAGACGCGCATTGTCTACATCAGGCAGGAGCTTGAAGGCGATCCGTGCGCTAACCAGCCTGTTCCTTCTGCCGCTGCTGACAGCCTGCGGGAATACGCAGACAGTTTACGTTCCAGCCCCAGTGGTGCCGATAAGCGCTGACCTGACAGCAGACACGCCAATCCCCGGAATGGTGGCTCCGTTCACGTGGCAGGCAAGTCTGGAGTTAAACGCTCAGCTCTATACAGCGCTGGGGCAGTGCAATCTGGATAAGGCGGCGATAAGGAAATTTGAGGTGTCGAGAAGCGAACTGAATACAAAATAATGTATCATGCTCCACGTCATCATGAAATTATCAATGGAGCTGTGCATGAGCCTCTGGCCTGCTGTGATTGGTGCGTTAAGTGCATTATGCGGTGCTTTTTTAGCTAACAAATTTGCTGATCAGCGCTGGGAAAAACAAATCTCCTATGAGAAGGAAAAGGAAAAAAACAAGGTAATGAGGGAAAAGGGGGAGGAGCTCCATTCTCTGATTTCAAGGTGGCAAAAATACATAGGGATTTATCAACTTAATCAGTTGTTTGTTCTCAGGGGGAAAATAACTGAGGCTCAGCGTCAAGATTTACAGGCAAAGGAGCCGCTTGAGTCCGGATTGCATGATAGGTTAGAAACTATACTTTTTATTTACTTTCCAGAATTAGAAAAAAATCTATCAAAAATCAAAGAATTTCTGGAAAGCGGGAATACTACTTACCTAAAAACAATGAAAGGGAATCTGAAGCCTGAGCATGCATATAAAGAAATTGACGCATGTGCAATGAAAGTGCAGGAAACCTTTCAGAGTACCAATGCTGCCATCAGAGATAGGCTAAAACAAACATTGTGAATCATTGCCGCCTCCGGGCGGTTTTTTATTGCCATCATCATGGGCTTACTCACCGTAATGGCAGAAGAAGGGCGAGGTTATCGCCCTAAACGTTAGCCGCGAGCTTCGCGTCCAGGTTCATCTTCATTTACGCGATAGCGCCAGTAACGCTCTGGTTTTACCCAAACCACTTTGTCACCGCTTACTTTGCGGAACTGGTTAATGACAGGTGTAGATAACACCAAATTACCATCAGCATTTTCTTTCAGAAGCTGCTCATTATCGAGTTTGACTAAATAATCAACTACGTCTTGCTGATATAGGCAATCTTCATTTTTCAATTGCGCCATCATCCAGTTCGTCACGTCAGTAAAGGATAACTTCGGTGCGTTTGGGTTTACGGCTTTGGGTTGGTTGCAGTCAGTGAGTCCTCTGGAAATCTTGCTCTTTCTTGCTTTCTCCCCGCAAACCACTGGCACCAGTAATCGCCAGTAAATTCATTATAGGAGTTAATGATTGGCTCCTGAACGGCCATCGCCGGGCCAGCTGAAACTAAATAAACAATATCACCGGTCTTAAATTTTGGCGTGCGCTGACTTTTTGACATAAAGCTTCCTTATTAAATGAGAGATACATGGCACTCACCGATAAACAAGAAATGTTTTGTCGAGAGTACCTCATCGATTTGAATGCCACGCAAGCGGCTATTCGGGCGGGGTACAGCGCTAAGACTGCTAACCGCACCGCATCCGAAAACCTGTCAAAACCTGACATCCAGTCCAGAATTGCCGAACTTAAAGCGCAACGCAATGATCTGGTTGGCATAAATGCGACATACGTCCTGAATCGTCTCGTTGAGATTGATCAGATGGACGTACTGGACATTCTGACCTCGACCGGTGAGCTTAAGCCGGTGTCTCAGTGGCCTAAGGTCTGGAGGACAACGTTATCCTGGCTGGATGTCGTCGAGATGTCAGCCGAGGGAAATACCGCTCAATTGCTCAAAAAGATTATGCGGTTTGGTATGGGGAAGGAATTTGATTCGCTCGAGAAGTGGCGGTACAGAAGTAGCAGAGGGCCACGAGAAGAAACGAGAGAAAACTAGACTGTTAACCATATGCCTGGCGACGATGTTGATTGTCAGCTGCGGGACAACTTGACCCGTAAAGGTTTAGGTAGTGGACACGGCTTGCGACTGGGTTAAGCCCATATACGGAACGGATCACGACTGGGATGTACTGGACAGGCAGACAAAGAAAGACATCCTGGCGCATAACAAAGCGTGGCAGGCGAACTGCCAGAAACCAACTGAGAAAAAACTATGAGCGAAGCTAAACCGCCGGACGGCACCATCGTTAAAGGCTATCGAACCTTAACTCCGGGTGATATTGAGCGCATGAATCGCCTGAAGGGTGTCAGCCGACACTTTTGTAATTTACTTGATACAGAACGTGAGCATGTCAATGACGAATTACCTGCTTCCGGCAACCACTCAGCTGAAGCACACGTAGCTGACCGCTGCCTTGCCATTGCGCGCACCAAAATCCAAGAAGCCTGCATGTGGGCATGTCGTGCCGTAGCGCGCCCAAACGCTGACTGTTAACCATTATGCCTACACTTCTTTGAAAGACTCTTATTACCCTTTATATGGATGAATCATAGGTGTATTCTGACATAACCTTTATATAATGGAGGATTTATGATTCATAACTATTTCAAAAGTAGTGACGCGCGGGTAAGTGATGCAGAACATTCTCGAATGGTTGCGACTGCTGCGGCTTTAGAAATTATAAAAGCAGCTGTTTCTGCACCGACTAATTCAAAAAATGTTTCTTACGACCTTGAAGAGGCGATAAAACTGCTTCCAAAGCTAACTGACGCCATTCAAAAGACGATCGGTAAGTGATTATGCTGTTTTAAAAGTCAGGCCGCGTTTGCGGCCTTTTTTATTGTCATCGCAATGGGCAGACTCATCGTAATGAGATTAGATTTGGGTTACTCGTTAGGTTCTATCCGGGCATGAACATGCACAGCGTTTTCGTACTGTACTATCTCAGGTTTGTAGGCTTGGTAAACTTTATCGTCGATTTCCCAATCTCCATCAGGTGCTCTGAATGCCACACGGTCACCGTTTTCATTTACCATCACAAGGTAACCTTCGGAGTTAACAGGCTCGTCCCCTTTCAAACCATTGGCAACATAGAATTCTGTTCCTCCGTGTTTGATTGATGCGTTAAATGCAGTGTCTTTTATTCCATCAATTTTCATATGCTCTCCGGGTGCCGCTATACATCGAAAAGTAAGTATTTTTTCGCAGCGAGCAGCTTGCTGATTCCTAACCACACTATCGCTTTATTTTAAAAAATAGCCAGAGGATCTTATGGCAAAACCGGACTGGGGCGAGCTTCAGCAACGGTTCCTGTCCGATCATGCCGAAACCGGCGTATCACCGAAGGAGTGGTGTGAAGCGCAGGGACTGAACTACGCGACCGCGCGCCGATATATAAAAAAGCCTTCTGCGCAAAAACCTGCGCAGAAAAAAATGCGCACTGCGCAGAAAGATAAAAGCGCAAATGAGCTGGTGGATGATGATGTACTTACCGCTCAGCAGCGCATATTTGTCGCGGAGTACCTGAAGGACAACAACGCCACCGCTGCCGCTGCACGTGCTGGTTATAGTGACCCAAACTACGGGCGTCAGCTAATAGCGAATCCTAACGTTGCGCAGGCTATTGCGCAGCAGCAAAAAGCCTCAATTGCTCGCACGCTTGGCCGTGCCGATGAAATCCTTGCGCAGATGTGGCAGCTCGCTACCTTCGATGCAAATCAGCTTTCGCAGTATCGCCGCGGAGCGTGTCGTTACTGCTGGGGCTTCGGTCACCATTACCAGTGGCGCGATGCAGTTGAGTTTGACGAAGAGACGTCGAAGGTCGAGGGTAGAGAAGGATCGCGACTGCCAGAAGACACTGGCGGTTACGGCTACGACCACAACCGAGAGCCAAACCCAGAATGCCCGCGCTGCAACGGCGATGGCATCGGCCAGCCTTATTTCCCTGACACACGCAAACTCCCGACAGTCTCACGGCTCGCTTACTCCGGTGTGAAGGTCGGCAAAAATGGCGTCGAGATAACCGCAATCAGCCGTGAGCGCATGTTCGAAGCAGTGATGAAACGGCTTGGCCTGGCTGATAGCGAATTCGCGCAGCGCCTGCAGCAGATTGAAATCGAACGCCGGCAACTGGAGGTCGAGAAACTCCGTAAAGAGCTGGCCGGTGATGGTGAGGACGATGAACCGACCCCAGTGCAGATCAATATCAACGTAGTGGATGCGAGGGCAGACGATGGGGATCAGCCCGACACTTAACATTCCTCAGGCGCGCTTCCTCGCGATGCAGCACAAATTCAAAGCCTATGTTGCCGGGTTCGGTTCTGGTAAGACGTGGGTGGGTTGTGGCGGCATCTGTAAGGGGATGTGGGAGCACCCTAAAATCAACCAGGGTTATTTCGCGCCGACGTACCCGCAGATTCGTGACATCTTCTACCCGACCATTGAAGAGGTGGCTTTTAACTGGGGCTTGAACGTCAAAATCAACGAGGGGAACAAAGAGGTTCACTTCTACGAGGGGCGACGGTTCCGCGGGACCACAATCTGCCGCTCGATGGAGAAGCCCGGCTCGATCGTCGGCTTCAAAATCGGTAATGCGATGGTGGATGAACTGGACGTCATGGCTGCTGCCAAAGCGCAGCAGGCCTGGCGAAAAATCATCGCCCGTATGCGTTACAAAGTCGACGGGTTGCGTAACGGCATCGATGTAACGACTACGCCGGAGGGCTTTAAGTTCGTCTACCAGCAGTTTGTGAAGGCTGTGCGTGAAAAGCCGGAGCTTGCGGCCCTGTATGGACTGATTCAGGCCAGCACGTTCGACAACGCGAAGAACCTGCCCCCGGATTACATCCCGTCGCTGCTAAGTTCTTATCCTGATGAACTGATTCAGGCATACCTGCGCGGGAAGTTCACCAACCTCAACAGCGGGACCATTTACCACACCTTTAACCGTAAGCTGAACAACTGTTCTGACGAGATTCAGGATGGGGATCCGCTGTTTATCGGTATGGACTTCAACGTTGGAAAAATGGCCGCGATTGTTCACGTAAAGCGTAATGGCCTGCCGCGCGCTGTTCGTGAGCTGGTGAAGGTCTACGACACGCCGGCGATGATTAAGCGCATTCAGGAAGAGTTCTGGCGCTATGAGGATGGTCGTTACGTTAAAAGCCGTGAGATTTACATCTATCCGGATGCCTCTGGCGACTCACGCAAATCGCAGAACGCCAGCAAGACCGATATTGCTCAACTCAACGATGCCGGATTCAGCGTCATTGTGGATGATGCTAACCCGCCGGTTAAAGACCGCATCAACTCGATGAATGCCATGTTCTGTAACGCCAACGGCGAGCGCCGCTATCTGGTGAACGTCCAGAACTGCCCGGTTTATACCGAAAGCCTCGAGCAGCAAATCTGGGCGGCAAATGGCGAACCGGACAAATCAGCAGATAACGATCACCCCAATGATGCTGGTGGGTACTTCATCGTGAAGGATTACCCGATCGTGAAACCGGCATACTCAATCACCATGGACACCACTTTCTGATATGGCAAACGACGACATCACCTGGGTTCGACCAGAACACCGGGCGGCTTCTGCTGCCTGGAAGAAATATCGTGATTTCTGTAAAGGAGTTGAGGCGGTAAAAGCCGCGGGCAATAAGTACCTGCCTTATCTCGACCCAACCGATAAATCATCGCGCAACCGTAAGCGCAATGAGGACTATCTGAGCCGCGCGGTATTCTATGCCATTGCCGCTAATACGAAGATCGGCATGCTTGGTATGGCGTATCGGAAGGACCCCACCTTCAGCGGTCCGGAAAAGCTGAAATACCTGCTGGACAATGCTGACGGGGCCGGTACCAGTATTTACCAGCAGTCGCAGCTGGTAACCGAGAACGTGCTGGAGGTTGCGCGAGAGGGCATTTACGTAGATTACGCTGCAGAGTCCGACGAAGCGATTATCCTCCGCTATCAGGCAGAGAACATCATCAACTGGCGCACAAAGCGTATTAATGGACGCGATCAGCTGGTGCTGGTGATTTTGCGTGAGTGTGTGGAAGAGCCGGACGGTTTCGCTTATAAGGACGAGATCCAGTACCGCGAGCTGGTGCTGGAAGAGGGTAAATTTATCTGTCGGGTCTGGCGCCGGACTGGTGGTAGCGAAAGCGGAGCCTATTCCGTCAGCAGCGAATATCAACCGAAGCCGAAAGGAAAGGACTACTGGGGCGAAATCCCGTTCACCTTTGTCGGCGCCCAGAACAACGACCCTACTATCGATGACTCTCCGCTGGCCGCGCTGGTGGAAATTAACCACGGCCATTACCGCAACAGTGCTGACTATGAGGACAGCGTGTGGTTCTGCGGACAGGTTCAGCCGTATATAACCGGGCTTGATACCAACTGGCGCGACTATCTTGAAAAAAATGGCATCAAAATAGGTTCCCGCTCACCATTACTGCTTCCCAAAGAAGGCTCGTTTGGCTATGCCCAGGCGCAGCCGAACATGCTGGCGAAAGAGGCCATGGACAGCAAGCGTGACTACATGGTGCAGCTTGGCGCGCGGCTGATTGAGCAGAACGCCACAGCGAAGACGGCAACGCAGGCAAGCGGTGAACAGAGCGCATCAACTTCTGTGCTGGGTATCTGCGTTTCAAACGTATCAGAGGCCTATACGCTGGCGCTGGGCTGGTGCGCAAAATATCTGGGAATTAAAGGCGATGAGCCAGCCTACACCATCAACCAGGAATTCATCGCGAAGGTTGCTGAGTCGGGCATGGTGACGGCAATCGTCAATGCCTGGCAGTCGGGTGCGCTGCGCGATAGCGATATGATTCGCGCGCTGCAGAAGCTCGATCTCATTGACCCGGCAGACAGCCCGGACGAGGTTATTGATGCGCTTCGCAATCAGGCACCCACGTTGACCGGAGGCTGATATGGCCACCATTAACGAAAGCCTGCGCGATGAGTCGATCGCACATTCCGTCTGGTTAAGTCGCTACGCCACTGGTGTGGCAAATCGGATGGTGAAGTTGCTTAACGAGACGGACGCGGATCTGTCAGCCCGCCTGCTCGATGCGCTGGACAGATTGCCTCCTGAGAGCTTCACCGTTAACCGTCTGGAGAGTTTACTGGGCAGCGTGCGCGAACTTAACCATCAAGCCGTAGCGTCCATGCAGGCAGGGCTCGAAAATGAGCTGGTGGCGCTGGCAAAGAACGAAGCCAGTTATCAGCTGAGCCTGTTCGATTCCCTTCTGCCATCACAGGTCCTGTCTCACTATCCGTTGCAGGGCATCACCGCCGATATGGTGTATGCCGCGGCGATGGCGCAACCCTTTCAGGGGCGGCTGCTGAGTGAGTGGGCGGAGAATCTGGAATCGGACAGGCTGGCGCGTATCGTGAACGCCGTCCGCAGGGGTTATCTTGCTGGCGACACGGTAGAAACTATAGCGCGCAATGTTCGTGGCCATGCCTACAAAGACTATCGCGACGGGGCGCTGCAGATGAGCAGGGCAAACGCCGCCAGCATCGCTAAAACAGCCGTAAATCATCTGGCTGCCACAGCACGCAACAGCTTCACCAGTGCCAACAGCGATATCGTGAAAGGCAAACAGTGGCTGTCTACGCTGGACAATAAAACCAGCCACGACTGCATTATTCGTGACCTGCTGCGCTATACCCTGGATAACAAACCGGTCGGGCATAAGGTGCCTTACCTACAGGGACCCGGGAAAATTCATTTTTGCTGTCGTTCTACTGAAACCCTGATCCTCAAGTCGTGGCGCGAACTTGGCATCGATATCGGCGAGATGGACGAGGGGACTCGAGCTAGCATGGATGGACAGGTACCGGGGAAAACTTCGTATCTGGAATGGCTCGCGCGCCAGCCAGCACAACGCCAGGATCAGGTTCTGGGGGCCGAGCGTGGCCGTCTGTTCCGCGCGGGTGAAATCAACATGGCTGATATGTTTACTGACAAAGGCGAATGGATATACTTGGAACGTCTTAAGCAGCTCTCAGGCACAGACAACTAACAACCACATCTTACTTCACGCCCTGGTATCCGCCGGGGCTTTTTTATGGGCGAGGCCCGGCAAAATCCCGAGGGGAAAATATGTTAATTCGAAACATGCTTCTGAAATTCTATGCACCAGAAAGCGGCGGAGAGGGCAGCGGTGGCGGTGGTATCGAAATCACCCCTGAAATCCAGAAGCTTATTGATGAGCGTGTGACCAGCGAAGTCACTGGTCTGAAATCAAAAAACTCAGAACTGCTGGGCACTATCAAGCAACAAAAAGAAAACCTGTCTCGCTTTGATGGTATCGATCCTGATGCAGTGCGCGGGATCCTCCAGCGTTTTTCCGACGACGAAGAGGCAAAGCTGATTGCCGCCGGAAAAATCGATGAGGTGCTCGATAAGCGCACCGAGCGTCTGCGTGCTGACGTCGATAAGCAAATCAAAGCCGCAAATGAACGCGCGGACAAAGCCGAAGCGTTCTCCAACAAATTCCGGGATCGAGTTCTGGGCGATGCAATCCGTGCAGCAGCCTCAAAAGCTGGCGCGCTGCCGGAAGCATCCGACGATCTGATTCTGCGTGCCAAAGGCACATTCCAGCTCAACGACGAAGGCGAGGCCGTAGCAGTTGATGCAAATGGCGATGTTCTGTTCGGTAAAGACGGCAAAACCCCACTAATCCCGCTTGAGTGGGCGGAGTCTCTTAAGGAGACGGCTCCGCATCTGTTCCCACGCGCAGAAGGCACCGGCGCGGGCGGACACAAACCAAACGGCGGTGGCAGCCTGAAACGTTCCGAAATGAGCGCCAGCGACAAAGCGGACTACATCCGCAAGCATGGCCAGCAGGCCTTCCTCAAACTTCCGAAATAAGGGATTAACCCATGTCTACCACTGTTAATAGTGACCTGATTATTTATGACGATCTGGCGCAGACCGCTTTCCTCGAGCGCCGCCAGGACAACCTGGCAATTTTCAACGCGTCCTCCAACGGTGCGATCCTGCTGGATAACGAGCTGATTGAAGGCGATTTCCGCAAGCGAGCTTTCTACAAAGTGGGCGGCTCTATTGAATCGCGTGACGTTAACTCCACCGAAAAGGTGACGGGTAAGAAGATTGGCGCCGGTGAAGCCGTATCCGTCAAAGCACCGTGGAAATACGGTCCATACGAAACTACTGAAGAAGCGTTTAAACGCCGTGGCCGCTCCGTTGATGAATTCTCCGAAGTGATCGGCGTTGATGTCGCAGATGCCACGCTGGAAGGCTACGTGAAATATGGCCTGAAGGCGCTAACGGCTGCTATTGGCGCCAACGCGGATATGGTGGTCACTGCCGACATTGAGACCGACGGTAAGAAGACCCTGACACGTGGCCTGCGTAAGTACGGCGACAAGTTCAACCGTGTCGTGCTCTTCGTTATGCACTCCGCTACCTACTTCGACATCGTGGATGAGGCGATCGCCAACAAAATCTATGAAGAAGCGGGAGTGGTGGTTTACGGTGGGCAGCCAGGCACGCTGGGTAAACCTGTGCTGGTGACCGACACCATGGACGCTGATGCGATCCTTGGGCTGGTAGCTGGTGCGGTTACCGTCACCGAGTCTCAGGCGCCGGGCTTCCGTTCCTACGATATCAACGATCAGGAAAACCTTGCGGTTGGCTATCGCGCTGAAGGCGTGGTGAACGTTGATCTGCTGGGCTACAGCTGGGATACCGCCAAAGGTGATAACCCTGACCTGACCGCCATCGGCACTCCGGGCAACTGGAAGAAGCATTTCACTAGCAATAAATCTACGGCTGGCGTGCTGATTAAACTGGAATCTGCTGTGGGGGAGTAACGCTGTCAGCGGATAAAACCTCCGCAACTGCTGACAGCACAGACGCGGTAACTGTTTCTCTGAAGTACACGCTGAATGGCTCCGGTGTATCCGGTAAAACCGTCGCGTGGACGTCCACAGGTGGCACGCTTAGCACGGCCAGTTCTCAAACAGGCTCTGCTGGTGGTGCAACGGTGAAACTCACATCAGACGTTGCTGGCACCTTCACGGTAACCGGCACGGTTGAAGGAGTGGCGAAAACCACTGAAGAGATCACCTTCACTGCTCCTTCCGGGGAATAACGAATGGGGCGAAAGCCCCATAAACAGGATGATTCGATGGTCAATACCGATATCACCTCTCCTGATGCCAACAGCTACGCCAGTGAAGAGGATCTTGCCTCATTTGCGGAAATACGCGGCATTGAACTGCCTGACAAGCTCACACCTTTGTTGATTAAGGCCATGGATTACCTGGAGGGGCTGGACTGGGTTGGCTCAAAAACAGACCCACGCCAGCCGCTGGCATGGCCACGCGTGAATGTCGTTCTAGATGAACATGATTTCCCGCCGGATGAAGTTCCACGGCAGGTTATAACCGCGCAGTGCATGCTGGCGGTAGAGGCAATCGACGGCGATTTACTCTCCAGCGTGCGCGAAGCCGCTGTGAAAACTGAACGTGTGGAAGGTGCTGTAACCATGACCTATGCGGTCGCAGATGGTGAAGTCTTCACGCCGTCCTATCCTGCCGTGATGGCGCTGCTGGGCGACCTGGCTGGTGGTCGTGGTTACGCCATCAATGCATTTGCTGAGAGGGCCTGATATGGCGATTGATTACCAACGTATGCAGGTCAGAACGACCCGCATGCTCAGGCAGAACGGCGCTACGTACAACGTCACCCGAAAAGGCTCGGTTACGGTTATCGGCGGCGTTGAGCATAAGACTGATGATGTCCATTTTTTTGCTGTCGGGGTAAAAACCGAATATGAGCCTGGCGAAATAGACGGAACGGTCATCGTTAACGGTGATGTTCGGATCGTCTTTACGGCAGAGCAGGAAATCAAAATCGGCGATTTAGTTGACGTTGATGGCACCATGCATCGTGTAGTGAAACCGAACCCGGCAAAACCTGCTGCACTGGTGCTCTGCTACAAAGCGCAACTGAGGGCATAACATGGGCGAGAACGCGGCGTTCCTGGCTGAAATCACGGCGTTCGTTAATAAGGCGAAAACGAATCAGGAAGCAGTGGTGCGCGCCGTCGGAATCAAAATTCTTAACCAGTTGGTGGTGATGTCCCCAGTGGGCAACCCGGAGTTGTGGGAAGTTAACCAGACAGCCGTTTCCTATAATCGAGCTGTTTACGACCACAACGAGGCGCAACGGGCGAACCCCGACAACCTGACCAAAACCGGGCGACTGAAGAAAAAAGCCCGGGTGGTGGATGGGATGGATGTCAAAGCACCGCCGGGATATACGGGCGGACGCTTTCGCGGTAACTGGCAGATATCGTTTGATGCTCCGACAACTGATGAAACAGGGCGAATAGACAAGACCGGCGATCTGACAAAAGCGGCCGGGAACTACACGCTGTCGCTCTTCAAAGTCGGGATGAAGGCCATTTATTTCTGCAACAACGTGCCCTATGCCTACGCGCTTGAAATGGGGCATTCCACACAGGCTCCGGGCGGCATGGTCCGCATAACTGCAGCTGAGTTTCAACGCTTCTTTGAGGAAGCTGTCAGGGAGGTAACTAAGTGATTCCTGATATTGCATCTGCACTGGCCGCCAGACTGGGTATCTGGGCCGATGCTGAGGGCATTTCGGTTGCATGGGAGAACGTGCCGTTTACACCTACTGCTAACGAGATGTACCTGGCCGTTCACGATATGCCCGTTACGCCGCGAACAATCGATCTCGGCTTGCGCTGCCGGACTTATTCTGGCGTGTACCAGATTAATGTCGTGGCGCCAGCCGGCTCCGGCCGTACCTCCGTCGTTGCCCTGGCGGGCAGAGTAGCGGAATTGTTCCCCGAGGGGCTGGAAATTGCAGGCAAAGACTTTACATGCTGGATTAGCAGCGCGCCTGGCATATTCCGCGGTGTCCATACACCAGTGTCCTACTCCGTTCCTGTCAGCCTGAATTATCGGGCAGACATTACCAACTGATTCCCTCTGTGATGTCCCACAACAGACCGGCCTTGAGCCGGTTTTCCCGTTTCTAAAGGAGTAACCATTATGGGCTTTGCATTGCCTAACGGCGCTCATGTCTATCTGGCATCGGGCTACGGCCCGGCCATTACTTTCACCGGCGCGACGAATGCTAAGCACGCAGTGATCACCGTTAGCGCCGCAGACGATATCGCGGTCGGTGATATCGTTCACGTGAACTGCAACTGGTCGGGTATTGATAACGTTATCGCGAAAATCGACGCGATTGCGGAGAATGCTGTCACTCTTCGCAACATCAACACCACAAACACAAACAAATACGCGGCGGGCGGCGGTTCCGGCTCTATTCGCAAAATTGAAGAATGGACCGAGCTGCCACAAATCACTGAAGTATCGAAATCTGGTGGCGATCAGAACACCACGCAGATTCAGTTCCTCAGCGATGATCGCCAGCGCAACCTGAATACCTATAAATCCGCTGTCTCTCAGACTTACTCGATTGCTCACGACTCAACTCTCCCGGTTTATCCGCTGCTGCGCCAGCTGGACGAAGACGAAGAGACTGTGGCTGCGTATATGTACGTGCCGAAGGCGAAGGAGAACCGTTACTGGGCGGCCACGGCATCTTTTGACGACACGCCGACCACGGCGGTTAACGAGGTCGAAACGGTAAGCGTCGTGCTGAACCTGCAATCGCCAGCGATGACGTTCTACAAAATCACAGGCGCCCCGGCATAAGTCAGGCATAACGACAACCTTAGCCTCCGCCATGGAGGCTTTTTTCACTAAGAGGCAACGATGGCGACTAAATTCACCCTTCATCCCAAACCAACTTTTAAGGCCAACGTATCGATCCCGCGCGCCGGCGATGAGGATGGCGTGCTGACCTTCACGTTTAATCATAAGCCACTCAAAGAGCTGGCTGATCTGGAAAAACTGGAAGGCAAAACCGCCACTGATTTTCTGATGGAAATTATTTCTGGCTGGGCACTCCCCGATACATTCAACGCGGAAAATCTTTCGGTGCTGCTGGAAAACTATCCGGCTGCAATGAAGGCTATCCCTGAAACCTACTATCGCGAACTGATGGGGCAGCGCGAAAAAAACTGATAGCGGTTGCCTCTGCATTCTATACGCCTGAACCCACAGCGGCAGACCTGGCGCCCTATGGGCTTTCGCCGGATGACTACGACGATCAATACATCGACGTCTGGCCAGATGTATGGCCTTCATTCCTGGTGTTTCAGGCTGTCAGTACGCAGTGGCGCACGGGCATGGGTGGTGCATCAGGGCTTGATTACAACGTGCTGCCCTGGGTAATGCGTCTGCACCACGTCGAGGACGAGGCAACCGCACTTTCGGACATCCGAATCATGGAGAGCGCCGCACTAAAAGTTATGCATAAAGAGAGGGCGGAATGAGTAACGATATCGCCACGATTTCCCTGCGCGTAAATACCACTGAGCTGGAGCGCGGTAACCAGGCACTGGATCGTTTTCAGGAGACCGCGACCGCCGCTGCAGGTAAAGCGGATGACCTGAATAGTACGTTCCGCACCGGTATCGATAACCAGAAGAAAAACAGCGAAAGCCTGAAGCAACAGCGCCAGGAGCTGCAGAACCTGCTGAATAAAATCAGCCCGGTCAACAAGGCGCTGGATGAACTGGACACGATCCAGGAGAGCCTGGCGAAGTTTCGCGGTAAAGGGCTGATAGGGGATGAAGACTTTACTCGCTACAACAGCGTGCTTGAGACGACCCGAGCTAAACTGGCACAGGTAATGGAGTCTGAAACCGCAGAGGGGCGGGCTCGCATTGAACAGGCTCAGGCAGCGCAGCGGGCAGCTGCGGCGGGCAAAACCTTTATCGACTCGCTGGAGGAGCAGGTCACAGCAATCGGAAAAACACGCGCAGAACTGTTAGAACTAAAAGCTGCCCAACTCGGCGTATCCGATCGTGCTGCACCAATGATCGCAAAGCTGAAAGAGCAGGAGGAAGCGTGGAAATCTGGGGCTATCAGCGCGGGCCAATATCGCAATGCTATGCGTTATCTCCCGATGCAAATGACCGATATTGTGACTTCACTGGCTTCCGGTATGCCGATTTATATGGTTGCTATTCAGC
>NZ_JAAQOK010000063.1:0-22962 GCF_011683705.1 Enterobacter sp. 725m/11
TCCGTCGTCGGCAGCGTCAGATGTGTATAAGAGACAGGGACAAACTGTTCCCGTTCACCTGGGACGCCGTTCGCTATAACGGCAAGCTGATCGCCTACCCAATCGCGGTTGAAGCCCTGTCACTGATTTACAACAAAGACCTGGTGCCAAACCCACCAAAAACCTGGGAAGAGATCCCGAAACTGGATAAAGAGCTGAAGGCGAAAGGTAAATCCGCCCTGATGTTCAACCTACAAGAGCCGTACTTCACCTGGCCGCTGATTGCTGCCGACGGCGGCTACGCGTTCAAGTTTGAAAACGGCAAATATGACGTGAAAGACGTGGGCGTGGACAACGCGGGCGCGAAAAAAGGCCTGACCTTCCTGGTTGACCTGATTAAGAACAAACACATGAACGCGGATACCGACTACTCCATCGCGGAAGCGGCGTTCAACAAAGGCGAAACCGCGATGACCATCAACGGTCCGTGGGCCTGGACCAATATCGACAAGAGCAAAATCAACTACGGCGTGACCCTGCTGCCAACCTTCAACGGCAAGCCGTCTAAACCGTTCGTGGGCGTACTGAGCGCGGGCATCAACGCCGCCAGCCCGAACAAAGAGCTGGCGAAAGAGTTCCTGGAAAACTACCTGCTGACCGATCAGGGTCTGGGTGAAGTGAACAAGGACAAACCGCTGGGCGCCGTGGCGCTGAAATCCTTCCAGGATCAGCTGGCAAAAGATCCACGCATCGCGGCAACCATGGATAACGCTCAGAAAGGCGAAATCATGCCGAACATCCCACAGATGGCCGCGTTCTGGTACGCCACCCGTACCGCCGTTATCAACGCTGCAAGCGGTCGCCAGACTGTCGATGCCGCGCTGAAGGATGCTCAGGGTCGTATTACTAAGTAAGAAGAAAAACGGCGGGTGGCGCGTGCGCTTACCCGCCCTACGACTACGGCACGATCCGTAGGTCAGGTAAGCGCAGCGCCACCTGACGAAAAGTTTCCACCGTTGTAGAGGAAGAACCCCATGGATGTCATTAAAAAGAAGCACTGGTGGCAAAGCGACGCGCTGAAGTGGTCAGCGATCGGTCTGCTGTGTCTGCTGGTGGGTTACCTTGTTGTTTTAATGTACGTACAAGGGGAATATCTGTTCGCCATCATGACGCTGATCTTAAGCTCTGCTGGCCTGTATATTTTCGCCAACCGTAAAGCCTATGCCTGGCGCTATGTCTACCCGGGCGTGGCCGGGATGGGGCTGTTTGTCCTGTTCCCGCTGATCTGCACCATCGCCATTGCGTTCACCAACTACAGCAGCACCAACCAGCTCGCGCAGGAGCGCGCCACTCAGGTGCTTCTGGATCGCTCTTATCAGGCGGGTAAAACCTTTAACTTCGGTCTGTATCCTGCAGGTGACGAGTGGAAGTTAGCGCTCACTGACGGTGAGAGCGGCAAAAACTATCTTTCCGACGCGTTCAAATTTGGCGGCGAGCAGAAGCTGGTTTTAAAAGAGGCCGCGGCCCTGCCGGAGGGTGAACGTGCGAACCTGCGTATCATTACCCAGAATCGCCAGGCGCTGACCCAGCTCACCGCCGTGCTGCCCGATGAAAGCAAAGTGACCATGAGCTCGCTGCGCCAGTTCTCCGGCACGCAGCCGCTATATACCCTGGCGGACGACGGCACGCTGACCAACAACCAGAGCGGCGTGAAGTACCGTCCGAATAACGACATTGGTTTCTATCAGTCCATAACGGCCGATGGCAAATGGGGTGATGACAAGCTCAGCCCTGGCTATACCGTCACCATCGGCTGGGACAACTTTACCCGCGTGTTTACCGACGAAGGCATCCAGAAGCCGTTCTTCGCCATCTTCGTCTGGACGGTGGTCTTCTCGGTGCTGACGGTGATCCTGACCGTTGCAGTAGGCATGGTGCTGGCCTGCCTCGTGCAGTGGGAGTCCCTGAAAGGCAAAGCGATTTACCGCGTGCTGCTGATTCTGCCTTACGCCGTGCCGTCGTTTATCTCGATTCTGATTTTCAAAGGGCTGTTTAACCAGAGCTTCGGTGAAATCAACATGATGCTGAGCGCGCTGTTCGGTATCAAACCGGCCTGGTTCAGCGACCCGACCACCGCCCGCTCGATGATTATCATCGTCAACACCTGGCTGGGCTATCCGTACATGATGATCCTGTGCATGGGGCTGCTGAAGGCGATTCCGGACGATCTGTATGAAGCCTCGGCGATGGACGGCGCGGGTCCGTTCCAGAACTTCTTTAAAATTACGCTGCCGCTGCTTATTAAGCCGCTGACGCCGCTGATGATTGCCAGCTTCGCCTTTAACTTTAACAACTTCGTGCTGATTCAGCTGTTGACCAACGGCGGCCCGGACCGTCTCGGCACCACCACGCCGGCAGGCTATACCGACCTGCTCGTGAGCTACACCTACCGTATCGCCTTTGAAGGCGGCGGCGGCCAGGACTTTGGTCTGGCGGCGGCGATTGCCACCCTGATCTTCCTGCTGGTTGGCGCTCTGGCGATTGTGAACCTGAAAGCCACACGTATGAAATTTGATTAAGGAGGGCACTGAACATGGCAATGGTACAACCCAAATCTCAGAAGCTGCGCCTCCTCGCGACGCACTTAGGCCTGCTGATTTTCATCGCGGCCATCATGTTCCCGCTGCTGATGGTTATCGCCATCTCCCTGCGCTCGGGTAACTTTGCGACCGGGAGCCTGATCCCGGATGAAATCTCCTGGGAGCACTGGAAGCTCGCGCTGGGCTTCAGCGTGGAGCACGCCGATGGACGCGTCACCCCGCCGCCGTTCCCGGTGCTGCTGTGGCTGTGGAACTCGGTGAAGGTAGCAACCATCACCGCGATCGGCATCGTGACGCTCTCCACCACCTGTGCTTATGCCTTCGCCCGCATGCGTTTCCCGGGCAAAGCAACGCTGCTGAAAGGCATGCTGATTTTCCAGATGTTCCCGGCGGTGCTGTCGCTGGTGGCGCTGTACGCCCTGTTTGACCGTCTGGGCCAGTACGTGCCGTTTATCGGCCTGAATACCCACGGCGGCGTGATCTTTGCCTATCTCGGCGGTATTGCCCTGCATGTGTGGACCATTAAAGGCTATTTCGAAACCATCGACGGCTCGCTGGAAGAGGCGGCGTCGCTGGATGGCGCTACCCCGTGGCAGGCGTTCCGTCTGGTGCTGTTGCCGCTGTCAGTGCCGATTCTGGCGGTGGTGTTTATCCTGTCGTTTATCGCGGCGATCACCGAAGTACCGGTCGCCTCACTGTTACTGCGCGATGTGAACAGCTACACCCTGGCCGTAGGTATGCAGCAATACCTCAACCCGCAAAACTACCTGTGGGGCGACTTTGCCGCGGCGGCCGTACTGTCTGCCATCCCGATTACCGTGGTGTTCCTGCTGGCCCAGCGCTGGCTGGTGAATGGCCTGACGGCGGGCGGCGTGAAAGGTTAAGTTTCATCTGTTATGCCACTGCAACCCTCAACTTTAGACGTATTGTATTGACCCAACTTGTGACTGTTGTTAGGCGGCCTCCGGGCCGCCATTTTTTTATTCGCGTTTCAGCCGCTTCGAATTACACAGCCAGAGGGTGATCACCAGCAGCAGGATCGCCGCCGAGTAGATCAGCACGTCGAGCGGGGATTTATGATCGACGATGATCAGTCGCACAATGGCGGTGATGCCAATGTAGACAAAATAGCGCAGCGGGAAGTGAAAGCCGGACTGGAAGTACTTCACAATCAGGGCAATAAATTCAAAGTAGAGAAAGTAGACCACCAGGCCTTCCACCAGCGCATATTTGCTGGTTTGCTCAGGGGCGAACAGCACATCCGCCAGATGCACCGTCTCTTTGCCGAGAAACACGACCAGGATCAGGCCAAGGCTCAGCAGACCGAGGTTCAGCACGGTCTGGAGTATCGTTGAGATAAACTCAACGCGCGGGCGAGTCAGGGATGTCATACAGCACCTCATTCTCCAGGACGAGATTCCTGTATAACGCAAAAATGTGACGGGGATCTATATTTTTTGTTTATGTTTGGCGCATTCGCCCGCTGGCGCTGCGCTTACCGGGCCTACAAAAACCGTAGGCCGGGCAAACGCAGTGCCGCCCGGCGTGAAGCATCAGCGGAAGTTAATGTTCTTATCGCTGGTCATGTCGTACAGCTGGAACTTACGCCCAAGCTGCTGGCCGCCATCACGCGTCAGCGGTGTCCAGCCCACTGCCGCACGGCTGCGGGTCGGACCGGATGAGAACAGATCCAGCGGAATCGACACGTAGACCCCTTTGGTGAAGTCCCCTTCCCCGTACTCGTCCGGCGAGACGTTGGTGATGGTGGCGTAGCCGCCCACCACGACGCCGCTGTCGAAGTGTTTGGAGATATCCAGCGTGCCGCCCTTGTCGCCCGCCAGATACTGGCCGACGCTGGCTTTCACCAGCACGTCCTGCGCGAACGAAGGCGTCCAGTAGGCGGTCAGGTGGCCGGTTTTGACGCTGTAGTCGGTGAACTTCATCATGTCCTGCGCGCTGCGCCAGTCACGCTGCTTAACGTAATTGGCATCAATCCCGAACGCCCAGTTGCTGTCGACGGGACGATACAGCACCTCCGCCCCCGCGCCGCCGAACATAGTCTCCAGGTAGCCTCCGTAAACCTGGCCGTAGAAGCCGTTGCCGAAGTACTGGAAGTAGTTGGCCTGCAGGTTATTCACGTAGACATCGTTCTGCACGTATTCACGCACGCGGGTACGCACGCGCGGCAGCTTCGAGTCGTTCGGCGGGTTCGTGTAGTTAAACTTGTCGTAGTTGTTCGCAATGTTGCCGAACAGGCTGCCGGTGGTCAGCAGATGGTCGGTGACCCACAGATCCGCCGTCGCCATCGCACCCAGCTGATACATGTAGAAGTTTTCCGGCCCGCCGACGGACTGGTTCAGTACCGGATCGATATGGAAATCAAAGCGCGATTTATCGATATACCAGCCCTGCTCGGTGGTTTCCGGCACGATCGGCTCTACGCGTTTTTGCACCAGCTCGGTTTCATGCCCGAGCGGTTCGCCTTCAAGATGGCGCTTGAGGCTGGCGACATCGGTTTCGGTGGTGACCTGCGGCAGATTCAGGCGGTTCTCCGTCACGCGGATCGTGCGGATCCCGTCCGGGAGATCGTTCATCACGATCCGGTTGGCGCGTTCGATCCCTTCACGCGAGTCGCGGTATTTCACCTGCTCGCCGGTGACGTACAGCGTATCGCCTTTCACCTGAATTTTCGGATCGGCCAGACCGGCGTTGTATTTCAGCAGCGTCAGCTGGTTTGCCACCACGGAGTGCTGCAGAATCGCATCCTGCGGCTCCGGCCGGTAGGCAGGCCGCGCGTTATCGTTGTAGTGCGGCCGCATGTCGTTGAAGTTGGTGCGCAGCGTGAAGCCAAACATCACCGTGTTGCCGCGCTCGTAGCTGAGGTTAACGTCGGCCCAGTCGGTGACGCGATAAATGGCGCCGACGTTAAACTTGCTCTTCTGCTCAATCTTCCCGGCGAAGTCCTGCGAGTAGTCGTTCCCTTCGTACTCCAGCTTCAGGCGCAGCGGCTGCCACGGCGTCTGGTATTCCACACCACCGAACAGCGAGGCCGGGCCGTGGAACATCTGGTCGCCGTTGATGGAACCGGCTTTCTTGTAGCTGTTATCGCGGTAGCAGTATTTATCGCTGTAGGTACAGAACGGGTTTTTAACGTTGCCGCTGGTGCCGAGATAGCCCCAGCCAAGACCGAGAGAAAAATCAAACGGTCCCCAGGCCTTGCTGGCCACGATGTATTCCGCGTCGAACAGGCCGGTACCGCCGATATCTTTTGCACCCACGGAGACCTGCGGCATCCAGTAGCTCTCTTCCCACAGGCGCAGCTTGACGTCGAAGGCTTTATCTTTGTAGGTCTGATCGCCGGAGAAGGCGTCGACGCTGCTGTACTGTTTCGTACGCACGTCGGTGTAGCGCAGCGTGGTTTCAAGCCACGGGAAAAGCTGTACGGAGGCGGAATAGTAGCGATACTGGTCGTTATCGCGGTAGTTCAGGCTAATTTCCCCTTCACGCGCCATGCGCGCGGTAGGCGTTTGCAGTAAACCGACGCCGCCGAAGTCTGACTGAGACGGGCCAACAGGTGCCGGATACGTTTCTGCATGGCAGGCGGCGCTTACGCAGAGCGCCAGCATGCTGTAGAGATAGGTTCTTTTCATTCTTCCGGTATCCGCTGTGTCAGGGAGTGAAGGATATCGGCGTTAAGCCCGTCATATGCCTTCGTCCAGAAATGGTCGGCAAAACCGACAAAAATGATGCTGCCCGGCATGGGTTCGATATGGCGTTTATTCCAGTACGCCACCGGCGCTTTTTGCGTATGCCCGTCTGGATAAATAATCCATGCGTAGCTGTTATCCGCGCCGCTCAGCAGGCTTTGTTCGTCGAGATAGCTCGCCACGTCGCGGCCGGGCGTAAAGGGCTTTTTACCGGGGCTGCTGATAAGCCCCATCACGGTCACCGTCGTCGGCTTCACCGGAAGCCAGAGGGTGTACTCCCCTTCAAGCGTGGGGTTGCCCTTTTCCGTGACGCGCACTTCATCTGGATCAAGATTGACTTTCTGGCGGCCTGTCACTTTCAGCGCCTGAAGCTGCTGGCGAACGCTGTTAATGGCCGCGGCATCGTCGCCGTCTTCCTGCTCCGCCAGGCTCGTCAGGCGGGCCAGCAGGGCACGGTGTTCCTGCTCCGCCTTAACCGTTGCCTGACGCTCGCCGATCACCGCTCCCGGCCACCAGCTGTTGGCAAGCCTTGGCTGCCCGACGAGATCGAGCAGATGCTCGGCGTTGGTTAAGGTTTTGGGTTTTTCACTGTCCGGCGTGTAGACCTTTACCGTTCCTGCGGACCACGCCAGCGGCGCGGCAAGGCTGGCGAGAAGCGCAGCGTGGATGAGCGTTTTCATGATTTCGCCGCCTTGATCAGGGTGGTTTTCACCGGGAAGAAACCGGCACCGAGATACTGCAAGGACTGACGGATCTGCCCATCCTCGTCGATCCAGAAGCGGTTATGCCAGGTGGCCTGGTCGGTGGTGACCTCTTCATCCAGCACGCGAACCTGCGTTTCGTCGCTGCCGACTTTCACGCTGTCCGTACCGTCCCAGCGGAAGGTCGAGCGTGCCGTGGCGTAGCGCACCTGCTTGTGCTCGGTCCAGCCCATCGTGCGCGTCCAGCTTGCGCCGTCGACGATCTGATTTGGCTTGATGAGCGGGTCTTCGGCGAGATTATTCACCTCGAGCAAGTTGTCGCCGCCGAGCAGCGTTTTCACGATTCGGGCATGCTGCGTGACGATGGTGGCCTGATCCTGCGTCACCCATTTCTGCTGCCCGTTTTCATCGAAAGCGAGCACCACAAACAGCTGCGGGCCATCGTTTAGCTGCATGTACTGGCTGGCGTACGGCATGTTCTGAAGTTCGTCATCGGTCAGATGAACGCCCGGCGTGCCGAACAGGCTTTCCCACAGTGAATGTCCCAGCCCTTTGGTGGTGGCTGAGCACGCCTGCAACAGCAGGCAAATCAGAATGATTGCAGGTCGCTTCACGACTCTTCTCCGAAGGGGCGAAATAACCACACCGAAGTGTGGTTATGATTAAAACACCCGGTATTACTGGGTGCTGGTTGTCGTAGTGGTCGTGGTTCCGGTATTGGAGCCATCACCGCCACCGGTTGCCGCCAGCGCGACACCCACGGCTGAACTTACGGTGCTGGTGCTGGCTGCGGTAGAACTTCCCGCAGACGCAGACGTCGCTGCCGACCCTGCTGCTTCCCCGACCTGGACCGGAGCTGCATAGACAGACGTCGCCGCAAGTGCAGATATGGCAAAAATGCCATACAGTACTTTCTTCATAACAATTTCCCTTCAATGAATGAATGGAGATTTGCCCGAAAAGAAATTCAGGCGGAATCGAGTATACACAACTACAGCAGAGCGTTTACCGTGGGGGGAAATAGGGGGATGGTTTTCGGACTAATGGATAAAACAGAAACGAAAAACAAATATTTGAAATAAATAATCGATAAAAATCAATATGTTATAATATATACTTATTATCTTATATCTACGTATTTTCTTAAAATAAACCGCAGCAATTAGCAGGTTAACCGCCTTTTTCAGATTAAACTCAGAGTCAGAATTTGAGTTAACTAACAGACATCAGGAATTATCCGATAAAAAAATGCCGGCATATCGCCGGCATTTTTCATGACATATTAATTACGCACGCCATGCTTTATAACGGTTAATCAAACCATTGGTGGAGCTGTCGTGGCTGTCGATGGCTTTATCGTCACCCAGCTCTGGCAGAATGCGGTTTGCCAGCTGTTTGCCCAGCTCAACGCCCCACTGGTCAAAGGTGAAGATGTTCAGGATCGCGCCCTGGGTGAAGATCTTGTGCTCGTACAGCGCAATCAGCGCGCCCAGGCTGAACGGGGTGATTTCGCGCAGCAGGATGGAGTTGGTTGGACGGTTGCCTTCGAACACTTTGAACGGCACAACATGGTCCAGCGTGGCCGGATCTTTACCCTGGTCACGGTATTCCTGCTCAACCACTTCGCGGGATTTACCGAACGCCAGCGCTTCGGTCTGTGCGAAGAAGTTAGACAGCAGCTTCGGATGGTGGTCGGACAGCGGGTTGTGCGTGATCGCCGGGGCGATGAAATCGCACGGTACCATTTTGGTACCCTGGTGAATCAGCTGGTAGAACGCATGCTGGCCGTTGGTGCCCGGCTCGCCCCAGATGATCGGGCCAGTCTGGTAATCCACCGCGTTGCCGTTACGGTCAACGTACTTACCGTTGGATTCCATGTTGCCCTGCTGGAAGTAGGCCGCAAAACGGTGCATGTACTGGTCGTACGGCAGGATCGCTTCGGTTTCAGCGCCGAAGAAGTTGTTGTACCAGATACCGATCAGCGCCAGCAGCACCGGCAGGTTTTTCTCAGGCGCGGTGGTGGAGAAGTGTTTGTCCATCGCATGCGCGCCGGAGAGCAGCTCAACGAAGTTGTCAAAGCCCACGGACAGGATGATGGACAGACCGATTGCAGACCACAGAGAGTAGCGGCCGCCAACCCAGTCCCAGAACTCGAACATGTTCGCCGTATCGATGCCAAACTCGCCTACCGCTTTACCGTTGGTGGAGAGCGCCGCAAAGTGTTTCGCCACGTGCTTTTCGTCGCCCGCGGTTTTCAGGAACCAGTCGCGCGCGCTGTGGGCGTTGGTCATGGTTTCCTGGGTGGTGAAGGTTTTAGACGCCACCAGGAACAGGGTAGTTTCCGGGTTTACGTTTTTCAGCACTTCGGCGATGTGGGTACCATCGACGTTAGAGACAAAGTGCATGTTGAGGTGGTTTTTGTACGGGCGCAGCGCTTCGGTCACCATGAACGGGCCGAGGTCAGAGCCGCCGATACCGATGTTAACCACGTCGGTGATCGCTTTGCCGGTGTAGCCTTTCCAGCTGCCGGAGATGATCGCTTCAGAGAACGTTTTCATCTTTTCCAGCACCGCGTTCACTTCCGGCATCACATCTTTGCCGTCAACGATGATTGGCGTATTGCTACGGTTGCGCAGCGCCACGTGCAGCACGGCACGGTCTTCGGTGCGGTTGATCTTCTCGCCGGAGAACATGGATTTGATGGCGTCGGCCAGCTCGGTCTCTTTCGCCAGATCCTGCAGTTTTGCCAGCGTCTCTTCGGTAATGCGGTTTTTAGAGAAATCCACCAGCATCAGGTCGTCGAAGGTCGCGGAGAACTTGTTGAAACGATCGGCATCTTTCGCGAACAGATCCGCGATGGTGACGTCTTTCATTTCATCAAAATGTTTCTGTAGTGCCTGCCAGGCAGCGGTCTGCGTTGGGTTGATGTTTTTCATTAGCAATACTCTTCTGATTTGAGAATTGTGACTGCGGTCGATTGTAGCGCCTGCAAATAAAAATTGTGATGGTTTTTATGCCATTGCCCTGGTCTGCATCAAACGCAGGTGAAAAGACCCGAAAAGTATAGCTGCTGTCGAGCCCTTCCGGCGTGGCGAAATGTCGGTCAAAAGGGGGTAAAAAGGAGCATAAAATATGGGCCTGTTATAAGTCCTGTTTCTCAGGGGTACCCCCCCATAAAAAATCCGCATAATCCCAGCATTGACAGGACCTCCCCCGCATTTTATTTATAGGGCCGTATTTTGCGCCTGCACCTGTTTTCGTTTCATTCTTGTGCCAAGGTCGCTTATTCATTCCCTGACACGAGGTTGTTATGACGAGTTTTGTGGTCGCCAAGTTTGGCGGCACCAGTGTGGCCGATTACGATGCCATGAACCGCAGCGCCGATGTGGTGCTGGCCGATCCGAATACCCGCCTGGTGGTGCTCTCTGCATCCGCCGGCGTGACGAACCTGCTGGTTTCTCTGTCTGAAGGACTGGAAGCGACAGAACGTTTCGTGAAGCTGGATGCACTGCGCAAAATTCAGTTCGACATTCTTGAACGTCTGCAAAACCCGAACGTGATCCGCGAAGAAGTGGAGCGCCTGCTGGAAAATATCACCACCCTGGCAGAAGCGGCGTCCCTGGCCACCTCTACCGCCCTGACCGATGAACTGGTCAGCCACGGTGAATTGATGTCTACCCTGTTGTTTGTTGAAATTATGCGCGAGCGTAACGTTCAGGCGCAGTGGTTTGACGTGCGTAAAGTGATGCGCACCAGCGATCGTTTTGGGCGCGCCGAACCGGACGTTGAGATGCTGGCCGAGCTCACCAACCAGCAGCTGGCGCCGCGCCTGGCAGAAGGCATGGTGATCACCCAGGGCTTTATCGGCAGCGAAGCGAAAGGACGCACGACCACGCTTGGCCGTGGCGGCAGCGACTACACCGCCGCGCTGCTGGGCGAAGCCCTGCACGCAACGCGCGTGGATATCTGGACGGATGTGCCGGGTATTTACACCACCGATCCGCGCGTCGTTTCCGCGGCAAAACGTATTGACGTGATTGCCTTTGAAGAAGCGGCGGAAATGGCCACCTTCGGTGCAAAAGTGCTGCATCCGGCAACGCTGCTGCCCGCCGTGCGCAGCGATATTCCGGTCTTCGTTGGCTCCAGTAAAGATCCAAAAGCGGGCGGGACGCTGGTCTGCAAGAAAACCGAGAACCCGCCGCTGTTCCGCGCGCTGGCCCTGCGCCGCCGCCAGACGCTGGTCACGCTGCACAGCCACAATATGCTGCACTCCCGCGGCTTCCTGGCGGAAGTGTTTGGCATCCTCGCGCGCCATAACATCTCTGTAGATTTGATTACCACCTCCGAGGTGAGCATTGCGCTGACGCTGGACACCACCGGCTCCACCTCCACCGGCGACACCCTGCTGACGCAGTCGCTGCTGATTGAGCTGTCTGAGCTGTGCCGCGTGGAGGTCGAAGAAGACCTGGCGCTGGTGGCCATCATCGGTAACAAGCTGTCTCGCGCCTGCGGCGTGGGCAAAGAGGTGTTCGGCGTGCTTGACCCGTTCAACATCCGCATGATCTGCTACGGTGCCTCCAGCTATAACCTTTGCTTCCTGGTCCCTGCCGATCAGGCCGAGCAGGTGGTGCAGAAACTTCATCAGAATTTGTTTGAATAAAATTCGTTAGCACGATAAACAATACCTATAAGCCGGGCACAGACCCGGCTTTTTCATAACTAAACAACACGACAATACTGCAAGGAATTCAATATGTTATCCGCTATCACCCGGCTGTTCCCGCTATGGGCGCTGCTGCTCTCCGTACTCGCGTATTACACCCCTAACACGTTCACGGGCATTGGTCCGTGGGTCACCACGCTGCTGATGCTGATTATGTTCGGCATGGGCGTACACCTGAAAATCGACGATTTTAAACGCGTGCTGTCGCGCCCGGCGCCAGTGGCTGCAGGGATCTTCCTGCACTACCTGGTGATGCCGCTCGCGGCCTGGCTGCTGGCGATGGCCTTTAAGATGCCGCCCGATCTCTCCGCCGGGATGGTACTGGTGGGCAGCGTCGCCAGCGGTACGGCGTCTAACGTGATGATCTATCTGGCGAAAGGTGACGTGGCGCTCTCCGTGACCATCTCTTCGGTATCCACGCTGGTGGGCGTGATTGCCACACCGCTGTTAACCCGCCTGTACGTGGACGCACATATTCAGGTGGACGTGATGGGCATGCTGCTCAGCATTCTGCAGATTGTGGTGATCCCGATTGCGCTGGGGCTGGTCATTCACCATCTGTTCCCACGCGTGGTGAAAGCGGTTGAGCCGTACCTGCCCGCGTTTTCGATGATCTGCATTCTGGCGATCATCAGCGCCGTGGTGGCCGGTTCCGCGTCGCACATTGCCTCGGTGGGCTTTGTGGTGATCGTCGCGGTGGTGCTGCACAACACCATCGGCCTGCTGGGCGGATACTGGGGCGGGAAGCTGTTTGGCTTTGACGAGTCCACCTGCCGCACGCTGGCAATCGAGGTAGGCATGCAGAACTCCGGCCTGGCAGCGGCGCTGGGTAAAATTTACTTCTCACCGCTGGCGGCCCTGCCGGGCGCGCTGTTCTCCGTCTGGCACAACCTGTCCGGCTCGCTGCTGGCGGGCTACTGGTCCGGTAAGCCGATTGATGAGCAACCGAAAAAAGATGCGCTGAAGCAGGGTTAATTGACGCGGCTTGCTTTACACTGAAGCCTCCCCATCAGGAGGCTTCAGCAATGGCTACACCACGATTGACCCAGAAAGACATGACGGAAGCCGAGCAGCGCGAACTGAAAACGCTTCTCGACCGCGCCCGCATCGCCCATGGCCGCACGCTGACGAACGCCGAAACCAATCAGGTTAAAAAAGAGTACATCGACAAGCTGATGGCGCAACGTGAGGCTGCGGCGAAAAAAGCCCGCAAGCTGAAAAAAGAGCAGGCTTATAAGCCGGATGCAGAGGCGACCTTTTCCTGGTCCGCCAATACATCAACCCGTGGAAGGCGCTAATCAGCGCCCTTTCTTTTTGCGACCCGGCTGGGTAAAGCGTTTTCCGTTACCCGGCTTGCCCCGCCCTTTCTCTTCCGCCTGCGGTGCCTTAACTACCGGACGTTTAATCGCCTGCGTTTTCGGTTTGGCTTTGGCTTTCGGCTTCGCTTCGGACGAGGAGTTTTCGATAAGCTTGAACAGCTCGATCAGCTCGTCGTCCGTTAAGTCACGCCACTCGCCCAGCGGGATCCCGGACAGGCTGACGTTCATGATGCGCGTACGTTCCAGCTTCGTCACTTCATAACCAAAATACTCGCACATGCGACGGATCTGGCGATTCAGGCCCTGCACCAGCGTGATACGGAACGCAAAGGGCGCTTCTTTTTTGACCTTGCACTTCTTCGTCACGGTACCCAGAATCGGCACGCCTGCGCCCATGCCGCGGATAAATTCGTCCGTCACCGGCTTGTTCACCGTCACGATATACTCTTTCTCGTGGTCGTTACCGGCACGCAGAATTTTGTTCACCAGGTCGCCGTGGTTGGTGAGGAAAATCAGCCCCTGAGAGTCTTTATCCAGACGGCCAATCGGGAAAATGCGGCTACTGTGGTTCACGAAATCAACGATGTTGTCCCGCTCGCCGTCTTCCGTGGTGCTGACAATCCCAACCGGTTTGTTCAACGCGATAAACACCAGGTCTTCTGCATCACGCGGTTCGATGACCTGACCATTTACTTTAACCACATCGCCAGGGACCACCTGGTCACCGATAGTGGCGCGTTTGCCGTTGAGGAACACGTTACCTTGTTCAATGTAACGGTCAGCCTCGCGACGTGAGCAGATCCCGCTCTCGCTAATGTACTTGTTTAATCGGGTTGATTGAGTTGGCAGCATAGTTTCTCCTGTGAAGGGCGAAATATACCTTAGGTATGGACTGGAAAAAAAGATTAGCCGACCGTAACTGAGACGGGTTTTCCAAGTTTACATAACATCATGATCAGCGTATCAAGGGTGAACTTACTGGTTTTGAGGTTCACGACATCAGACACGCGGGGACGAGAGACGTTTAGCCTGGCGGCAGCGTCAGTCTGACGCAGTTTATTCTCCGCAATCCACGAGGAAATTTCCTGCATCAGTTGCCGCTTGATGGCAAGCAACTGCTCAACCTCTTTTTCGGCACTTTCGTGCAACTGTTTAGCTTCACTTTCTTCAAAACCCAGCTCAGCAAAAATGTTCGTTTCTGAAGCTGTCACATGCCGGATTTTTGTATCAACGCGTCTTCCCATTTTCATCCTCTCCGAGCATCAAGCACCGCCTGAAAACGTGCCTTTGCTATGTATTTATCATGGCCTGATGTCCGCTGCGTTTTCTTCTTAAAGCAATGCAGTACGTAAACAGCATCCTCATAACGAGCCAAATAGATGATTCGGTATGCGCCCGTGTCACCGCGTAGCCGTATCTCTGCAACGCCTTTGCCAATCTCTGAGATCGGCTTCCAGTCTGCCGCCTCTAATCCAGCCTGTAATCGATGTAGCTGATACCCTGCTTCCCGCCGGATTTCCTCCGGGAAGCCGAGCAAATCATCGAAGGCACTCCCCATCCATGCAATGGGTCTCATTGCTGGTTTTTCTGACAGCATACCACATCCCTGTATAAAATTTTATACATAAAAGATTACATTGTCTCACGCCACAGGTCTGCTTATGACCTGTGGCGTGACGTTACGTTTTCAGTAGAGTTTGGTCACGCCTCATGGAGAGGATCTGCGAGGCGCTTTCAGAGATTAATACTCATCCCGCTCGTCGTCTTCATCCGGCTGTTCCATCACGCTATACGCCACTGCGCAGAACAGCGAGTTAAGACGCTTCATATCTCCCAGCAGCCCCAGATGGAGTGAGCTGGTCTCGATGCTCTGCACGTTCTGCTGATGCAGGCGCTCAACGTGGGCGTGCGAGTATCGGCGGTTAAGAATGCGGAAACGATGCTTGTTGCGGCGCAGGCGGCGCGCGCTCGGTACGTCGCTGGAGAAGAACACCGACATCGCCAGCTTCAGGTTGCTCACCAGCTTTTCGTGCAGCGCTTCCAGCTCCTTCAGCCCTTCCACGGAGAACGCCCGACGCGCGGCCAGCGATTTGTCGGCAATCTCACTGCCCATACGCTCAACGATGTCCGAGGCCTGCTCCAGGTTAAGCGACATCTCAATGATTTCCGCCCAGCGGCGGGACTCCTCTTCCGCCAGTTCGTCCTGCGGGATACGCGCCAGATAGAGCTTGATGGCGGTATACAGCACGTTGATGTCGTCCGCCAGCCTGCGCAGCTCTTTTTCCTCGCGCGGCTCGCCGTGCATCACCTTTTTCAGCCCTTCGAGCATGGTTTCCATCGCGTCGCCCATGCGCAGCGTTTCGCGGGCGGCGTTGGCGATGGCCAGCGCGGGGGTGTCCAGCACGGAGGTATCCAGATGCTTCGGCTTAAGGCGCGCGTCCAGCTCCGGTTCATCACGGATAAGACGCTCGCAGAAGCGGGCCATCGGCGCGGCAAACGGCACCATCGCCAGGCAGCGCACCAGGTTATAGAAGACGTGGAAGTAGATCACCAGCTCCGCTTTCGGCAGCGGGAGGTTGTCCATCAGGTTTGCCAGCGGATGGACAAACGGCAGAATAATCAGGCTGCCCACCAGCTTAAACAGCAAACTCCCCAGCGCCACGCGGCGGGCGGCAGCATTGGCCGCGCTGTTGTTAAGCATCGCCAGCAGGCCAGAGCCGAGGTTAGCGCCGATCACCAGACACAGCGCCACCGGGAAGGAGATCGCGCCCGCGGCGGTGAGCGTGGCCGTCAGCAGCACGGCGGCCAGGCTGGAGTAGCTGATGATGGCAAACACTGCCCCGATCAGCGCATCCAGCATGATGTCACCGGTCAGCGAGGCGAAGATGACCTGCACGCCGTTCGCCTGGGTGATAGGCGTCACCGCCTGCACAATCAGTTCCAGCGCCAGCAGAATCAGCCCGAGGCCAATGCCCACGCGGCCAAGCTGCCCGGCCCGGGTCTGCTTGCGGCCAAGAAAGAAGATAACCCCAATGAAAATCAGCAGCGGCGACAGCCAGGAGAGATCGAACGTCAGGATACGCGCCATCAGCGCGGTACCGACGTCAGCACCCAGCACGATCACCAGCGCCGGGGCGAGCGCGACCAGATCCTGCGCCACAAAGGAGGTGACGAGCATGGTGGTGGCATTGCTGCTTTGCACCAGCGCCGTGACGCCAATCCCAGCGCAGAAGGCGAGCGGCTTCTTCTCAACGCTGCCGCTGAGGACGGTACGTAAGCGCGCGCCGAACACGCGCATCACGCCGGTGCGGACAATATGGGTGCCCCATACGAGCAGTGCGACTGCCGAAAGCAGATGTAACAACGTCAGCACGGAAGTGGGTTCTCCTTATCGTTATAGATTTTATGATTAAGTATAAGGGTTTAAACGTAAGAAAGAGACAGGGCACCGTTGAGGTGCCCTGTTTGTTGTAAGGAAAAGTGACGTTAGTCCGCGTCGTAGCCTAAATTCGGTGCCAGCCAGCGCTCTACCTCAGACACGCTCATGCCTTTGCGCAGGGCGTAATCTTCGATCTGATCGCGCTGCAGCTGCGCCACGGCGAAGTACTTGCTGTCCGGATGACTGAAGTACCAGCCCGACACGGATGCGCCCGGCCACATGGCGAACGACTCGGTGAGCTTCATGCCGGTATGCGCTTCCACGTCCAGAAGTTTCCAGATAGTGCCTTTTTCGGTGTGTTCCGGACAGGCCGGATAGCCCGGCGCCGGACGAATCCCCTGGTAGTTTTCGCGGATCAGCTCCTCGTTGCTGAGGTTCTCATTCGCCGCGTAACCCCAGTACACCTTACGTACGCGTTCGTGCAGGTATTCAGCAAAGGCTTCCGCCAGGCGGTCGGCAATCGCTTTCACCATGATCTTATTGTAATCATCGTATTGCGCTTCAAACGCGTCCGCCAGGGCGTCTTCTTCCAGACCGCCGGTTACCGCAAAGGCGCCGATATAGTCAGCTTTCCCGCTCAGCTTCGGCGCAACGAAATCTGCCAGGCAGTAGTTGGCAAAGCCCACTTTTTCGGTTTGCTGCCGCAGGTGATGGCTCACGGCCAGCACGTGGGTGCGGGTTTCATCGCGGTAGATTTCCACGTCGTCACCCACGCGGTTCGCCGGGAACAGCCCCACCACGCCGCGCGGGTTGAGGGTTTTCTCTGCGCTCAGCGTGTCCAGCATATCGTTGGCGTCTTTAAACAGACGCTTCGCCTCTTCGCCTACGACTTCATCTTCGAGGATGCGCGGATATTTGCCCGCCAGCGACCAGGTCATAAAGAACGGCGTCCAGTCAATGTAGTTGCGCAGCGTCTCGATGCTGGCCGTCACGTCCTGCACGCCCAGACGATGCGCGACCGGCGGCGTATAGCTTGCCCAGTCAAAGGCCAGGTCGTTATCGCGTGCGGCGGCGAGCGTCACCGGCGGAGTGCGCGGTTTTTTGCGCCCGTGCTGCACGCGAACGGTTTCGTACTCCTGGCGAGTGCGCGCCACAAAATCGTCGCGCTGAGTCTCGGAGAGTAGTGCGGAAACCACGCCCACCGTGCGCGAGGCGTTCTGCACGTAAACCGTCGGTCCGCTGTAGTTCTGCTCGATCTTCACTGCCGTGTGCGCTTTCGAGGTGGTCGCCCCGCCAATCAGCAGCGGAATGGTGAAGCCCTGACGCTCCATCTCTTTTGCCACGTTGACCATTTCGTCGAGCGACGGCGTAATCAGGCCGGAGAGGCCAATCAGATCGGCGTTCACTTCGCGCGCGGTCTTGAGGATTTTATCCGCCGGAACCATCACGCCAAGGTCGATAATTTCGTAGTTATTACACTGCAACACCACGCCAACAATGTTTTTGCCGATGTCGTGCACGTCGCCCTTCACGGTGGCGATAACCATTTTACCGTTGCTGGAACCCTTCTCTTTGCTGGCTTCGATAAAGGGTTCAAGATAAGCCACTGCCTGCTTCATGACGCGAGCGGATTTCACCACCTGCGGCAGGAACATCTTGCCCTCGCCGAACAGATCGCCAACCACGTTCATGCCGTCCATCAGCGGCCCTTCGATCACCTCAATCGGGCGGGCTGCCTGCTGACGCGCTTCCTCGGTGTCCTGCTCGATGAACTCGGTAATCCCTTTCACCAGCGAGTATTCCAGACGCTTTTTCACGTCCCAGGAACGCCACTCGGCCTGCTGAACATTGGCCGATTCATCCGATTTACTGCCGCGGTATTTTTCCGCCAGGTCGAGCATGCGCTCGGTGGCGTCGTCGCGACGGTTGAGGATCACGTCCTCTACGGCATCGCGCAGTTCGGCAGGCAGATCGTCGTAAATCGCCAGCTGTCCGGCGTTGACGATACCCATGTCCATCCCATTGCGGATGGCGTAGTAGAGGAACACGGCGTGGATCGCCTCACGCACCGGGTCGTTGCCGCGGAACGAGAACGAGACGTTCGACACGCCGCCGGAGATAAGCGCATGCGGCAGTTCGCGCTTGATGTCTTCACACGCGCCGATAAAGTCCTGGGCGTAGTTGTTGTGCTCTTCGATGCCGGTCGCGACGGCAAAGATGTTCGGGTCGAAAATAATGTCTTCCGGCGGGAAGCCCACCTCTTCGGTCAGAATTTTGTACGCGCGGCGGCATATCTCAATTTTGCGCTCGCGGGTGTCGGCCTGGCCCACCTCATCGAAGGCCATCACCACCACAGCCGCACCGTAGCGGCGCACCATCTTCGCGTGGTGGATAAAGATATCCACGCCCTCTTTCATCGAGATGGAGTTAACGATGCCTTTGCCCTGAATGCACTTCAGCCCTTTTTCGATGACCTCCCACTTGGAGGAGTCAATCATGATCGGCACGCGGGCGATATCCGGCTCACCGGCAATCAGGTTGAGGAAACGCACCATCGCCGCTTCGGCGTCAAGCATCCCCTCGTCCATGTTGATATCGATAATCTGCGCCCCGCTTTCCACCTGCTGGCGGGCGACGTCCAGCGCTTCGCTGTACTTCTCTTCTTTGATCAGGCGCTTGAATTTAGCGGAACCAGTAACGTTGGTACGTTCACCCACGTTCACAAACAGGCTGTCATCGCCGATGGTCAACGGCTCCAGGCCGGAAAGGCGACAGGCAACCGGCAGCTCTGGCAGCTTGCGCGGCGGCAGCCCGTCCACGGCGCGGCTCATGGCGGCGATGTGCTCCGGCGTGGTGCCGCAGCAGCCGCCGACGATGTTCAGGAAGCCTGACTCGGCCCACTCGCGGATTTGCGCCGCCATGGTGTCAGCATCCAGATCGTACTCGCCAAACGCGTTCGGCAGACCGGCGTTCGGATGCGCGGTAACGTAGCATTCGGCGATGCGCGAAAGCTCCTGCACGTACTGGCGCAGCTCGTCTGGTCCCAGCGCGCAGTTCAGGCCGAAGGAGAGCGCGTCGGCGTGGCGCAGGGAGTTATAAAACGCTTCGGTTGTCTGGCCGGACAGGGTGCGGCCGGAGGCGTCGGTGATGGTGCCGGAGATCATGATCGGCAGGTCAACGCCCAGCGCCTCAAACTCCTCTTTCACCGCGTATATCGCGGCTTTGGCGTTGAGGGTATCGAACACCGTTTCAATCAGGATCAGGTCGGAGCCACCTTCCACCAGCGCTTTGGTCGATTCACGATACGCCGTAACCAGCTGGTCAAAGGTGATATTACGAAACGCCGGGTCGTTGACGTCCGGTGAAATCGACGCGGTGCGGTTGGTCGGGCCAAGCACCCCGGCAACGTAGCGCGGCTTGTCCGGCGTGCGGGCCGTCCACTCGTCGGCACAGGCGCGGGCGAGCCTGGCCGCCTCATAGTTGATCTCCGCCGACAGGGATTCCATCTGGTAATCCGCCATGGCGATGGTTGTCGAGTTGAAGGTGTTGGTTTCTACAATATCCGCACCCGCTTCGAAGTAGGCGTTGTGGATATCCTTAATCACGGACGGTTTGCTCAACACCAGCAGGTCATTGTTTCCTTTCAGGTCGCAGGGCCAGTCGGCGAAGCGCTCGCCGCGGAAATCGTCTTCGCTCAGACGATAGCTCTGGATCATGGTGCCCATACCGCCGTCCAGCACCAGAATTCGTTCATTTAACTGCGCACGCAGTTGCTCTACTTTGCTGCTCACACTTGCTCCCGACAACGCTCAACAAGGCCAAAAGGCTGCGTTCCATACTGGCACAATCTCGCAGGGTGGAAAAGTCACGCCGCGGTAACATGAGACATGTTCACCATCACTCCTCCGATCAGTCAGGAAAGCGGTTGCAAATTCACCAAATAAAACGAAAATGATTTCCACGATACAGAAAAAGGAGATCGTCATGGTCGCGACCGTTCCCGCCAAACGCGGCAGAAAACCTGCCGCCACCGCCGCTGCACAACCCGGCGGACAGGTTCAATCCCTGACGCGCGGTCTGAAGCTGCTGGAGTGGATAGCCGAGTCGCACGGTAGCGTGGCCCTGACGGAGCTGGCCCAGCAGGCTGGCCTGCCGAACTCCACCACGCACCGCCTGCTGACCACCATGCAGCAGTTGGGTTTTGTCCGCCAGGTCGGCGAGCTGGGGCACTGGGCGGTGGGCGCGCATGCGTTTATCGTGGGCAGCAGCTTCCTGCAGAGCCGTAACCTGCTGGCGATTGTGCACCCGATCCTGCGCAAGCTGATGGAGGAGTCCGGCGAGACGGTGAACCTTGCCGTGCTTGACCAGAGCGACCACCAGGCGATTATCATCGACCAGGTGCAGTGCACGCAGTTGATGCGCATGTCCGCGCCGATTGGCGGCAAGCTGCCGATGCACGCATCCGGGGCGGGGAAAGCGTTTCTCTCGCAGCTGAGCGAAGAGCAGGTGACCGGGCTGCTGCACCGAAAAGGGCTGCACGCCTACACCCACGCCACGCTGGTGTCGCCGGTGCATCTGAAAGAAGATCTGGCGTTGACCCGCAAGCGCGGCTATTCGTTTGATGACGAAGAACATGCCCTTGGGCTGCGCTGCCTCGCGGCCTGTATTTTCGACGAACATCGCGAGCCGTTTGCTGCGATCTCCATCTCTGGCCCCATCTCACGTATGACCGACGACCGGGTGACCGAGCTGGGCGCGCTGGTGATTAAGGCCGCGAAAGAGGTGACGCTGGCGTACGGTGGGATTCGTTAAACCGCACACAAAACCGCTGCTTGCGGCGGTAAGCGTACACATCCTCCACGTGCCCATTTTTGATCCGCGTTTGTAGCCCGCGCCAGTAGCTGGCGTGGAACAGATCTTCATGCATTTCTTCAAATAACGGCCCGATGCGTGGGTCCGCACACAGCCAGTGGCGAAACTCCTCGGGAAACACATCGCCCGGCGAAACGCTGTACCACGGCTCGCTGGAGAGCTCATCCTCCGGGTAACGGGGCGGCGGGATATCGCGAAAGTTCACCTCGGTCATGTAGCAAATTTCATCGTAATCGTAGAACACCACCCGCCCGTGCCGGGTGACGCCGAAGTTTTTAAACAGCATATCGCCAGGGAAGATATTGGCGGCGGCGAGCTGGCGGATGGCGTTGCCGTACTCTTCAATGGCATCACGTAATGCCTGGCCATCTGACTGTTCCAGCCAGATATTGAGCGGCACCATACGGCGCTCAATGTAGAGATGGCTAATCGCTATTTTATCGCCCAGATCGGTGATTTTCGTCGGCGCTTCCTGCATTAACAGCGACATAAGCGCCGGATCGATCTGCTGCTTATCCAGCACAAAGTTTTCAAACTCCTGGGTATCGGCCATTCGCCCGACGCGATCGTGCTCTTTTACCAGCTGATAGCAGGCGCGAACGTGGGCTGCGGTCATCTCTTTCTGCGGGGCGAATCTGTCTTTTATCACCTTAAAGACCCGGTCGAAGCCCGGCAGCGTGAAGACCAGCATCACCATGCCGCGGATACCTGGCGCTTCGATAAACTGCTCATCCGCCGCGGTGACATAGCGCAGATACTCCCGATAACTTTCCGTTTTGGCATGCTTCTGACAGCCAATCGCCATATACAGCTCGGCGGTGGTTTTGCCCGGCAGGATCTCGCGCAGCCACTCCACCAGGGCGGCAGGCAGCGGGGCGTACACCATGAAATAGGAGCGGGCGAAGCCAAACACGATGCTGGCCTCGGCGCTGGTGGTCAGGCAGGTATCGACAAACAGTTCGCCGTCGTCGGTACGGTGAATGGGCAACAGAAACGGCACAATGGCCGTCGGCGTAACCAGTTTGCCCACCAGCCAGGCGGCCTTATTCCGGTAGAACAGCTCGTTGGCCACCTGCAAATGGCTGCGGCTGAGCACCTCCTCGCCGTAGGTTTCACGAAGATGCGCATGGATATAGCCGATATCCCGGAGCTTGTTCTCCCATGGCAGGCGCAGCGGTAAATCCGTTAAGATGCGATGCAGGAGCTTTTCCCACCCGCGATCGGGAAAGAAATCTTTCGCCAGCGGACGCGGAATGGTACGGAAGCGGCGCTCAGGCTGGGAGCTGAAGATAAATAACCGCTCAGGAGATAATGAGCGGTGGTCAAATAACCGGCAATAGACGGAGTTGAAAAAGCTCTCCGCAATCTCGAAGCGAGGGTAGTCGGGTAACAGATGGGTGTAATGCTCTTTCACGCGCAGTAAAAATGCCGCGTCCGGGCTTTTACCGTCGGTAATACAGCGCAGCTGCTCCACCACCAGACCCACATGGTGGTCATAGAGATGAATACGCTGCTTCATGGCCTGCTGAACCGCATGCCAGTCTGCATGTTCGAAGCGCTGCTGCGCGCCGGAGGTCACTTCCAGAAAACGACCATACTGGGCATCAAAGCCCTGCAGAATGGTTTGGGCAATCAGCAATTCCAGGCCACACGACATATATTCCTGTCTCTTATACACATCT
>NZ_JAAQOK010000064.1:0-22266 GCF_011683705.1 Enterobacter sp. 725m/11
ACCGAGATCTACACTCTCTCCGTCGTCGGCAGCGTCAGATGTGTATAAGAGACAGCTTCTTAGTAGAGTACTCATAAAATATTCCCTTTATAATTAACAAACAAAAAAAACCGGAAATTTGCATTTCCGGCAAACACCTTTCTTATCTAATAGCCGCTTCGGTATCGGCGTCGAAGAAATGGCACTTATTCATATCGAACTGAATGCCGATAGTATCTCCGGCTACGTAGTCATTGGCCGCGCCTGCGCGGACAACCAGTTCATGTCCGCCCACGGTGGCATAAAGCATAAATTCGGCACCGGTAAGCTCAGCGACGCTGACCTTCGCCGCAATATCTTCTCCGCTGCTCTGCAGGGTAAGAATGTCTTCCGGACGGATCCCGAAGACGACCGCTTTACGCTGGTAACCTTGCGCATTCAACTCGGCCAGCTTGTCCTCAGGGATCTCCAGACGCAGCGTTTCCGTTACGAAATAGCGATCGTCGATAGCGCCACGAATGAAGTTCATTGCCGGAGAGCCAATGAACCCTGCGACAAACATATTGGCCGGCTCGTTGTATACCTGCTTCGGCGCACCCACCTGCTGAATGATGCCGTCTTTCAGGATCACGATGCGGGTCGCCATCGTCATGGCTTCCGTCTGGTCGTGCGTAACATAGATCATGGTGGTGTTAAGCTTCTGGTGAAGCTTGCTGATTTCGGCACGCATCTGCACGCGAAGCTTGGCATCGAGGTTGGATAACGGCTCATCCATCAGGAAGACGCCCGCTTCGCGCACGATCGCCCTTCCCAGCGCCACGCGCTGGCGCTGACCACCTGATAAAGCGCCAGGTTTACGCTTAAGGTATTCGCGTAACCCTAAAATCTGCGCCGCCCAGTTCACGCGTTCTTCAATCACCGCGGGCGCTATTTTTTGCATTTTCAGGCCAAACGCCATGTTGTCGTAGACCGTCATATGCGGATAAAGCGCATAGTTCTGGAATACCATCGCGATATCACGCGATTTGGCAGGCACGTCATTCATGCACACGCCGTCGATAATCAGTTCACCCGCGCTGATCTCCTCAAGACCGGCAATCATTCGCAGCGTCGTGGATTTACCGCAGCCCGACGGACCGACGAAAACAATAAACTCTTTGTCTTCAATTTCGAGGTTGAAATCCTTAACCACGTGGACCTGGTTATCATAGATTTTCTGAATATGTTTCAGAGAAAGTTGAGCCATAATTTATTCCTTATCAATACGCCCGGGACGCCCAGAATTCTGTCAGGCATTTCCAGGTCAGTTCCCGCGTTGAATGAAGTTGTAATCCCGCATGGTTAAGGCCAGGCCCAATCCCGACCGACAGCATTCCTGCGGCGTTGATTGCTTCAACACCCGCAGCGGCATCTTCAATGCCAATCGCCTCTGCAGGACGCACGTTCAGCCCCGCACAGGCCGCAAGGAAGATCTCCGGGTCCGGCTTTGAACGGCAAATGCGGGAAGCATCAGCGCAAAAATCGAAGGCCTGATGAATGCCCAGCGCGTGCAAAATCCCTGGGGCATTGAGCGATACGGATGCCAGCCCAATCTTGACCTTCGCGGCACGGATCTCCGCCAGCACGTCGCGGATCCCCGGTAGAAGAGAATCCTGCGTCAGTGATGCCAGCGACTGGACGTAAAGCGCATTTTTTTTCGTCGCAAGCGCCAGGCACTGCTCCTCGCTAAACATCCCCTCTTTTCCGCCGTGCTTAAGAATGCGCTGGAGGGAATCCATGCGGCTTATCCCCTTGAGCTGTTCGTTAAACACTTCGTCGAAGGTAATGCCAATTTCCTCCGCCACGGCACGCCAGGCCAGAAAGTGGAGATGCGCGGTATCGGTGATCACACCGTCCAAATCGAATACAACAGCCTTAAGCGTCATGGCGCCCCTCCGTGGTAGCGGTCCCAGATGCGGATACAGAAAAGTCCTTATAGGTGCAAACTTTTCGCTCCGATACATGCATCGTTTTGCCCCACAGCGTCAGCGTGGCAGGCGCCGTGGTTTCAATGGTTAACACCTCGTTCTCATACGTGAAGTGCATTGCTGCGTTCCGCCACCGCAGCGGGAAAGCGAGTTTCTGCCAGTGAGCAGGCAGTTTTGGCGCGAGATGCAGTTCCCCTTCAATGATTTGCAGGCCAGCAAATCCCTGAATTGCGCCAGACCAGATCGCACCGGTTGCCGCGGCATGAATGCCCTCATCGCTGCTGTGCGGATCCTCGCCCAAATCAATGGCGATGCCATCGCGCCAGAAGGCATAGGCCCCCTGCGTGTCACCGCAGCGCGCGAGCACAATCCCGTGAATGGCCTTGCTCAGGGACGAATCATGGATCGTGCGTGGCTCATAGAACGCCAGATTGGCGGCGCATTGCTGTGGCGTAAACCGTTCTGGCAGCAGGTAATTAAGCATCACCACATCGGCCTGCTTCAGGATCTGCATCTCGTTCACTTCCGCGCGGGAATAATCGAGCAGAATCGTCTGTTTACCCGCTTTGGCTTTGTAGCGGCTCAGATCGATGGCAGGTTTTGCCATGAAGGAATCATCCTGCGGGATCACACCGTCTGCATCGGCCTCCGGTAGCCATAAGCGCGCCAGGAACTGCGCAGCATTCTCCGTAAAACGCGCATCCTCACGCCCAAACATCGCCATGAACTGGCGCGCGCAGGCAACGTTGTGCCAGGCCAGATAGTTGGTGTAGGCGTTGTTGTTCACGTGCTCGGTGTATTCGTCCGGTCCGATCACGTCATGGATTTCCAGACGACCATTGACGTCCGTTGCGCGTCCCATCCAGAACAAAGCCGTTTCCATCAGCAGCGTCAGGCCTTCGTTACGCATAAAGGCGTCATCATGCGTCGCCTGCCAGTACGCAACGACGGCCCAGGCAATATCAGCCACGATGTGATGCTCAGCAAGTGCGGAAGCCACCTTCTGGCGTACCCCGGTGCGGATGTTGATTGCCGCGAACTCCGGCGTCTCTTCCTCTCCGCTTGCGGCGCTTTCCCATGGGAACAACGCGCCCGGCCAGCCGTTACGACGGGCTTTTTCCCGTGCGCCAGCCAGATTAAGCCAGCGATAGCGCAGCAGGCTGCGGGCAACCTGCGGGCGGGTAAACAGATGGAAAGGCAGCAGGAAAATTTCGGTATCCCAGAAGACGTGCCCCTTGTACCCTTCGCCCGTCAGTCCTTTTGCGGCAATACTACTTCGCTCATCATGGGCAGGCGTCATCGTGGTCAGGTGCCAGACCGCATAATCCAGCGCCATCTGATCCTGTTGCTCTGCGGAAGTCACTTCCACCCGGGCATCACGCCAGACCTCTTTCCAGGCATACGCTGAGCTTTCAAGCAATGCTTCGTAACCTCTTGCGGCAGAAACTTTGAGATCGGCCAGCGCGTTGCGCGCAAAAGACTCCTGCGACAGCGCTTTATCGCTGCGATGCGTCACCCAGACGATCTTTTCAAGCGTGACAGTGTCACCCTGAGCAATGGTCAGTGAATGATGTACGCTGAGACGCCGATTTTTGGCGGTGAAACAGCTGTCACTTTTCGAGGAGAGTTGGCAAAACGCCGAAACAACAACCTCCGACGCCCGGTCCTGCGTTTCATACACCCCCTGCATATAGTGTTGATCAAAGACCCTGACCGAGATTTCATCCAGATGCTGTCTGCCGCTGTTCGTTTGCGTCGCATCAATGCCGGTTTTCAGCACGGCCTGCGCGGAGGCATCAAGGGGGGTGATTGCGAGCTGCATAGCCACTAATGGCAGCTGGTCCAGCGATACAAAACGACGGCTCTCCAGCCGATAGCGCTTGCCGTCGGGCGAACGCCAGACAACGTTACGATGCAGTTCGCCGTTTGCAAAGGCCAGCTCGCGCTGCCACTCAAGAATTTCCCCAGCCAGGAGGGTGAAATTGACGCCGTCCAGCTCTACATCAATACCGGTGATATCCGGCAGATTGACCAGCTCGGTGGTCTCGTTGCGCCCCGCGCGATGATACAGCCCAGCGAGATACATGCCTCTGGTCTGCTGGGTGTACTCTTCTTCATGCGCAGCGCGAATGCCCATGTAGCCATTGCCGCATGCCATGATGGAGGCGTATTTATTCAGGCTGTGAGGACAAAAGCCCGGATCGGTTAATACAGAGACGTTCAGCATAGTGTTACGCTTTCCCCTGTTTCTGCGGATTCATAAAGCGCACCAACAAGCTGCTGAATTACCAGTCCCTGTTCTGCATCGGCAATCATCACGGGCTCTCCCAGCACGTGACGTACAAAGGCATCCATGCTGCGCAGATGGCGCTGATCGTCCGCCTCTTCGCGCTGGGTAAGGGTTTCTAAAACACCGGCTTCGTCGTTGTAGATGTGCGCCGGGAACAGCGTTGCACCCGCCTTTTCACCGCAGAAAGAGACGTTCATTATCGACTGCTCGCGAATGTTAAGCGCAAAGGAGGTGTCCAGACGCAAAATGCCGCCGTTGCAGAATTCAATCGTGCCAAACAGCGCATCTTCCACGGTAAATTGCGCAGGATCCCACTCGCCAAACTGACCGGTGCTTTTACGGTTTCCCAGCCTCTGGAAGCTGTGCGCAGTCACCCGTTTGACCGCCGGGAAACCCAGGACATACATTGCGGCGTCGAGCATATGAATGCCGATATCAATCAGCGGTCCACCGCCCTGTAGCGATTTGTTGGTAAAAACGCCCCACCCCGGCACACCGCAGCGACGCAGCGCCTGCGCTGAGGTAAAGTAAATTTCACCAAGCGTTCCGTTCATTACCGCATCGCGCAGGAGTTGGGTATCCAGGGCAAAGCGATGGTGAAAATCATAGGCCAGGACTTTTCCTGCCTTGCGCGCCGCGATGCGCATCTCATCAGCCTGCTGCGGCGTCATCGCCGGGGGCTTTTCACACATCACATGGCAACCCGCCTCGAGCGACGCCATCACGTGTTCAAAATGGAACCGGTTGGGCGAACAGACGCTCACCACATCCGGTTTTACTGCCTGCAACATCTCGTGAGCGTCCTGCCATGCCGATGGAATAGCATAACGTTCCGCGAACGCCTGTGCCTGCTCAAGGTGGCTGTCCATGACAGCCACCATTTGAACATCACTGCGCGTGGCGTAATACGAGGCATGCACTTTGTCCGCGACCTGCCCGGCGCCAATAATGGCGACGCGCAGAGGCGAAGGTGTAGAAGCACTCATCACGCTCGTCATCCTTAGCATTCACGCAAATAAGTGAGAGAGTCCTGATAAGCCTTAGCCGGATCCTCGGCGCGAACACGGCATTCATACACCACGTATCCCTGATAGTTATCGGCACGCAGCTGATCGAACAGGCTGGCGAAATCGAGGCTGCCGCTGCCCGGCTGATAGCGGTGGTTATCTGCAATGTGAACATGACCCAGCAGATCGCGGTTCTGATGCAGCGCGTCCGTCAGTGAGTCTTCTTCAATGTTCATGTGATAGAAATCACCGATGATCTGCACGTGCTTCAGGCCGTTCTCTTCGATATAACGACGCGCGTCTGCCAGGGTGTTGATCATATGATCCTGGTAGCGGTTCAGCGGCTCCAGGTAGACGGTGGTGCCGGTGCGCGCGGCCACCTCATCCAGCCAGCGCAGCGAGGCGCTTACGGCTTTGCGGTCACCGTCCAGGCTGCGTGGAGAGGTCATTGGCGGCAGACGGAAGGTAAACATGCCCCAGGCAGCAGGCACGATAATGCCCTTTCCGCCGACTTCCGCCAGCGCTTCCAGAATGCGTTCGATCTGCTGTAATCCGTTCAGACGGCGTTCTTCGATGAAATCACCGATCCAGCCATCGTACCCGCCACATGCTGTCGTCACCGGCAGGCCCGTGGCTTTGATTGCGGCTTTCACTTCGTCGAGATTTTCCACCAGCAGACGTCCGTCAATTTCGTAGCCATCAAAACCCATCGCTTTGATGTACTCGAATTTTTCCATGATATTGGTCGGGAAAAAGGCCTGGTTTTGTGTTGCGATCTTCATGATTTGCTGTCCTTAGCTTAAAAAGTGACGCCCATTTTGATACTGAGTTCCGGATGCTGATCGACATACTTCATATAGCTTTCCGGGCTGGTGGTGAAGGTGACGACCGGGTCGATCAGATCTTCACAGTTCAGATAACCGTTCATCAGCAATTCCCAGCAGGTCTCTTCGATACGCTTGCGGCTCCAGCGCGGATAGTCCGGGTTCGGTTCACTGCAGGCGCGGGAGAAGACAATCTTCGCGTTGTTGAAGTGCGCTTCGCGGCCCAGGTTGAAGCCTGCCGCAAACGGTTTGGCGAAGGCCACGTAGGAGATGGTGCCGCCGTAGGCGAGCCCGCGCAGCGCGGACTGCAGCGCATCCGCAAAGCCGCTGGTTTCGATGATCACGTCCGCGCCCTGCTTCCCGGTCAGCTTTTTAATTTCCAGACCGACATCGGTACCGATTGGATTCAGGCAGTGGTCCGCGCCGTGACGGCGAGCGATCTCACAGCGGTGTTCAATCGGATCAACGCCGATAACCACTGACGCACCGGCTTTTTTCGCCAGCTGAATCGCAATCTGTCCGATGGCTCCCAGACCGACCACGACAACAAAGTCACCCACACGGACGTTGGCATCACGCACGCCGCTCATGGCGAACTGCGCCGGATCGTAGCAAACGGCATTCTTCCAGGACGCGCCCTGCGGCATTTTACGCAGCTTATAGTTGTTCACCGCGTTAACGATGACCGTTTCCTGCAGCGGGCCGTAGCAGCAGACGCTGTCGCCGATCTGGTATTCCGTTACGTCTGCACCGCATTCAATAATGTCGCCAACGATCATGTTGCCCAGCTGGAACTTACCGAATTCGATACCGCGCGCAGCGCCCTCTTCACGCGGCGTGAACATCTGCCACTCTGCGTTGAACTCTTCATCAATAAACGGGCTTGCCGCGCGGAAATCCACGACTTCCGTTCCGTGCTTCGGGGCGCCAAAGCGGGCGCGAATTTTCACTTCATGTGCTTCCACAGCACGGTCTTCATACTCCACCAGCGCCGCTACGCGTGGCGCTGTCGCAACTAACTTCTTCATAACTTGCTCCTGATAAAAAATTGGCCGCCTTAGCCCTTGACGCCACCGGCGGTCAAACCACTTTTAATAAAACGTTCAGAGAGTGCGTACATGATGACCACCGGAAGCGCCGTCACCAGCGATGCCGCCATCATGCGACCCCAGATATAATCTGGCGTACTAAAGAGCGTGTTCAGCCCGACCGGCAGGGTAAAGTTGCTGGCGCTGGACAGGAAAATGGAGGCAAACAGGTAGTCGTTCCATGCCACCATGAAGCAGTAAACAAACACCGACACGAGACCGGAAATGGCCAGCGGCACGGTAATGCGGAAGATGATTTGCAGGCGGTTCAGACCATCCATCATCGCGGCCTCTTCTATTTCGTCCGGAATGGTGTCGAAATAGCTGCGCAGCATGAATACCGCCGTAGGCAACGTCTGGGTCACCATGGTGATGATCAGCGCCAGTTCAGTGTCGTAAATGCCGAGCGCGGTGATGATTTTGAACAGCGGCACCACCAGCAAAATCCCGGAGAACATATAGACGGTGTAGAAGCTCGCGTTGATCGTCGCGCGTCCTTTAAAACGCAGTTTGGACAAGGCGTAAGCGCCCAGCGTGCCGAGAAACACCGCAATTACCGATGACGTCAGCGACACCACCATGCTGTTGCGGAAGTAATCCACGAACGGGAAAATTAGCGGGTTAAAGATGTCAACGTAATGCTGAAGCGTCCACGCCTGCGGCAGAATAGTCGGATTCAGCGATATGGCCTCTTTCGCGCTCTTGAATGACGTCATCAGCATCACGAAGAACGGGAACAGCGTGATAATCAGAAATACCACCAGCCCCAGATAGAAACCAATACGGCCCAGTATGCGTTTATTTGTTGCCATTGAGGTTTACCCTTTTTCTGGTCAGCAGAATGACGGCGAAGATGATCACAAACAGCACAACAGAAATGGCGGCTGCTTTGCCCAGATCGTTGAATGCAAAGGCAGTTTTATAGAGATACACGCCCAGAATATCGACCTTCGTGGTCAGCAGATAAACATCCGCAAACATGTAGAACATCCAGATGGTTCGTAGCGTCACCACCGTTGCCAGTACAGGCATGATGGCGGGCAACGTGACGATACGGAAACGCTGCCAGGCGTTGGCTCCGTCCATCTCTGCCGCTTCATACAGCGATTTATCAATGGTCTGCAAAATTGCCAGGAATGAGATAAAGGCATACGGGAAGTAGCGCCAGATGGCGAACAGCACCACCAGCACGAAGCTGCTGCCAGGGTTGTCGAACCAGAGCGGCGCCTGGTCATACAGATGCAGCAGATCGACGCCCAGATAGTTCACAATGCCGTAGCCGTTGTTGAACATGTATTTCCAGGCAAATACCAGGGAAATAGAGGGTGTCACGTAGGATAAAATCACCAGCGAACGCGCCGTCTTCCGGAGACGAAACTCACGGTTAAAGAAGATGGCGACGGCAAGCCCCAGCCCGGTGCTGCCGAGCACGACCAGCGCCGTATACCAGAACGTCATCCACAGCGAGTGCCAGAACGCAGCATCCCCCAGAATGCGGATGTAGTTATCCAGGCCAACAAACACCGCATCAATACGCGGGTTAAGCGGCAGGCGTAAGAAACTGATTTCAATATTGGAAATCATTGGCCAGGCCACCAGGCCCCCCAGCAAAATCAGGCTGGGGGCCAACAGCAGCATGGCGAAAGGCATATCTGAACGACCAGAAAACAACGTCTTCATAATTTCCTTCCGCAGAGCGCTCCTATCGTTGTGAAATCAGGTCAGTCAGTCGCGTCTGGCTCTTGCTAAGCGTTGCGCTGAGATCTTGTTTACCCACGGTGACGTTATGCACCATGGAGCTGATAATGCCGGACCCTGTCACATCGCCCATGCGCGTGAAGTTTTTGTCGCCGACAGCACCAAACACCTGTACGTTCGGGAATTGGGCGATCAGTTCATAAGGCAGTTGCCCAAACGCTTTAATCACCTCGTTGTTTTTCCAGGTATCCGTTCCTACGACCAGCGTGTTCACCGGCAGCGCCGCGCCCGGCGACATCATGACCCAGTCGGTTGCGTTTTGAGCCTGCTCCATCCACGTCACAAACTTTTCAGCCGCTTGCGTTTCTTCTTCGGTTTGTCCGCTGGTGATCGTCAACGAGGTGACCATGCCATAAACGGCAGAGGACTTTTCTGTCGGGACAACGAAGCCAAGGTTGGCAGGATTACCATCCTGGAATACCGCCGGCAGGATGTAGGTGGAATAGACGGCCATCGGTGCAGAACCGTTCATGAAGGCATCTTTGATCTCCATGACGTCGTTCGAGCCCGGCATGGTGGTCGCGGCCAGCGCTTTATAGAACGCCAGCGCTTTCGCCATTTCAGGGGTGTCAATTTCAACGTTTCCGTTGGCATCAAAAACGTTCGCGCCGCCGGAAAGCGCAAACTGGGAGAACGCCTGCTCGGTCATGACGCTTTCCGCGGTGGGCAGCGCAATACCGTAATGTTTGTTGGCCGGGTCGTTAAGCTTCTGGCTGGCTTTCAGCAGCTGTTCCCAGTTATGCGGTTCCTGAATACCCGCAGCGGCAAGCACATCTTTGTGATACCAGACGCCGGACAGCCAGGCGCTCATCGGCACCCCTGTCCAGGCTGTGCCGTCTTCAGTACGCACAACGCGCAGGATCCCGTCATAGAAGGTCTTTTCGCCTACCGCTTCAATGGCTTCACCGATAGCCTTGCGATCCAGCAGTTGTTCCTTATCCATGACTTTCGCGTAATCATGGCTGACTTCAATCACTTCAGGCAGCGCGCCCGTTCTGGCGAGCGTAATCACTTTGGTGTTGTAGGCATCTTCTTCCACCGGCACCTGCTTCACCGTAATGCCGGGGTTTTCTTTCTCGAATTTTTCGATCAGTTTCGTAATAACCGCCTGGCGCTCCTGCTCTACTGACGAGTGCATGAACTCAATGGTCACAGCAGACGCTTTATCATCTTTACAGCCTGATAACAGGGCGCACGAAACCAGTGCTGATAACAGCACAATTTTGGGCATTTTCATTTTAGGGTCCTTTTTAGTTTTCTTTAATCCACATAACCTGCCATGGATTGAGGGTCAGCTCTTTACCGCTAACAGCTTGTCCTGATAGTAATTCCATACCAGTAAGCGTGTCCCCATAAACGGTATGAACGTTATTACTAAAATTAAACAGGGCTGTAATTCTCTCACCGTTTTCAGCCACGCGAACAATTTTAAGAATTTGTTCATCCAGTGATTCAAAAAATGCCTGTGCATCAGGGTGAAACGCACTTTCCCCACGACGAATCGCAATAAACTCGCTTAAACGGGAATAAATTTTATGACGAATGCTATTTTTATTATTAAGTTCGAGATCAACCTGACCTGCGGTATATTTCTTGCGGTTTATCGCGCGGTTATAGCCGAGGCGCTCGACCCCTTCATAATCGTTACGGGAGCCAAGAATACTTTGAATATACACGGCAGGTACACCTGGGAAACTTAACAGCACCGCATGCGCCAGAATAAAGCGCGCAATGCGCTCATCATCTGAACTGTTTTGCGCGCTTAACGCGTCAAGATAGGTCACATTAATTTCGTAAGGGCTTCTCGTTCCGTCAGGATTATTTTTCCAGTTGACCAGCGCCCCTTCCTGCTGAAGTTTCTCAACCAGTGCGAGGATTTCTGATTCCGGCAGAATGCCGCGCAGTGGGTTCAGACCGATACCGTCATGAGACGCCAGGAAATTGAACCAGGTCGTTTTTGTTGAAGGCAGCGCCAGCGATCCCGCCCACTGACAGAGAGCGTTAACATCCTGACGGTGCACTGCATGCAGCACCAGCGGCGGCAAGGAGAACTGGTAGACCATCTGAGCTTCATTTTCACCGTCACCGAAATAAGAGATATTGTCCTTATGCGGAACGTTCGTCTCAGTAATGATCACGGTACCCGGCGCCACGGCCTCGGTAATAGCACGGAAAAGCTGGATAAGGCAGTGAGTCTGTTCCAGATGGATGCAGCTTGTTCCAGGGATCTTCCACATAAATCCGACGGCGTCCAGACGGATATAACGCGCCCCTTCCGCCAGGTAATGGAGCAGCACGTCAACCATCGCAATCAGCACCTGAGGCGAGGCGAAGTTAAGATCGATCTGGTCATCGCTGAAGGTGGTCCAAAGATGACGCACGCTGCCATCATGCAGCGTAAATGGCGTCAGCAACGGTAATGCACGAGGACGCGTCACCGCAGATAAATCAGTTTCTGGATCGACAGCAATAAAGAAATCTTCGTAGCCAGGTTTCTGCGCAAGATAATTAGCAAACCATTCACTTTTTGCTGACATATGGTTGCAGACGAAATCAAACATTAAGCTGGCAGACTGTTTTAAATCAGCAACGTCTTGCCAGGTCCCGGTTTCAGGCGCAACGTTGTGGTAATCAATAACGGAAAATCCGTCATCAGAGGACCACGGATAAAAAGGTAAAAGGTGGACATGGGAAAACGTGCGAGCAAGCCACTCATTATAAAAGCGGGTAAATACCGGCAACGCTTTCTCCCCTTTCGCGGAGAACTGATCGGCGTAGGTGATCAGAACAACATCTTTTTCATCCCAGCCTGATTTACGCTTTTCTGTAATATCAACAGCAGCTTGTTCAAGCTTTGTTAATAACACTTTAAAATGTGCTTCAGAAAATGATTCACCGTAAATATGATTGATAAGTTTTTTAATTTTTGCGTTCACATTATTTTCCATGGTAGCGGTCCCACGAAGGGCAATCTACTCCCCTGAAAAATATCTGTCAACGAACCGGGAGGCTGAAAAACGCAATTACAAAGCAGCTCTGTGCAGTAATGTGAGCTGCCGCAAAGAAAGTGAGGGAAAGGGATGAAATGTCGTTAGCCCTTCCGGGGAGAGAAAGGGCTAACGCGAGCGTGAATTATCGGGATAAGTAGCGGCGTGACAGCCGCTTTGCCGCTTTTTGCAACAGAGGTTCAAGCGCCACGGCCAGCAACATTCTGACCGGCTTGCGGGCAACAGATTTGATCGCCCAGCCCGCCACACCTGCCGGGCCGTAACGTAACGCCGTCATCAGAACCAGTTTACCTGCGATTTTCAGGCCGGGTTTTACCTTCTGACCGGCCTGTTGCCAGTTTTTCTTCATGTATATTCTCTCTTAAAGCTGACGAAAACGACTTCTCAGCGTAAAGGTATCGGATGTGACATAGCGTTCCATTTCACGTAACCGCTTCTCCCCTTCAGCCAGCCGATCGTCAACCGCATTGAGAAGATCGTTACTGGTAGGCGCGCCTTCCGCAGCCAGTTCGCCTTCCGGCATCGGGTCAAGTACAAACGACAGCACGATGTAGGCCACGAAAGTGATAAACGCCAGGCCGAAAAATATCGACAGCACCGTGACCACACGAACCAGCTTTACCGGAACGTCGAGATAATGGGCCAGCCCGGCGCAAACGCCGCGCACCATGCCCTGCTGTGGAATTCGCCACAATTTTTTGTTCAGATTCAGTCCTGACATTAACGGTCCCTCCAGTTAGGATGTTCTGCATCCAGGATTGCTTCCAGCGCCTGAATGCGATCGCGCATCTTGTTAGCCTGGTCGGTAAGCTGCGCAAGACGTTGTTGTTCACTCTGGGATAAATCGTTCCCTGAAGAACGGTTGCTGTAGTGCAGCCATAGCCAAATCGGCAAAACAAACAGCACGAAAATCGTCAGGGGAATGGCCAGGAAAAGCGCGCTCATGTGTACTCCTTGTCGTCGGATGCTTAGCGGCACGCTCAGGTGCCGCAACATTATTATTGGTTATCTTGCTTCATTTTGGCTTTCAATGCCGCCAGCTGCTCGCTGATTTCATCGTCCGCTTTCAGATCGGCAAACTGTTGATCCAGCGACTTTTGCTTACCGATGCCGTGGCTCTCTGCTTCCGCTTCCATCTGGTCGATACGACGCTCGAATGACTCAAAACGCGCCATGGCCTCATCCAGCTTGCCACTGTCCAGCTGACGACGCACGTCGCGGGAAGAGCTTGCCGCCTGATGACGCAGGGTCAGCGCCTGCTGACGCGCGCGGGTTTCGCTCAGTTTATTTTCGAGCTCACCAATCTCTTTTTTCATGCGGGTGAGCGTGTCTTCCACCAGCGTGACTTCATGCTCCAGCGTAGCGATCATGTCCGCCAGCTTCTGCTTTTCAATTAACGCTGCGCGAGCAAGATCTTCTTTATCTTTGCGCAGGGCGAGTTCCGCCTTTTCCTGCCATTCATTGAGCTGAGCGGTGGCCTGCTCAATACGGCGCGTTAACTGTTTTTTCTCAGCCAGCGCACGGGCGGAGGTAGAACGCACTTCAACCAGCGTGTCTTCCATCTCCTGAATCATCAGGCGCACCAGCTTCTGCGGATCTTCTGCTTTCTCCAGCAGTGAGTTGATGTTGGCGTTCACGATGTCGGCAAAACGAGAAAAAATACCCATAATCAAATCCTCATAGTTCTGTTATCGGGCTATGCCCTGCTGTACTGACAATACAATTCCCGTGCCATTTTTTTATCTTATTGATTTTACAAGGTGTGATTGATTTTTATTCACCACAGAACTATGCTCACCTGGTGAATATCGCTAAGGAGTGGTTAATTTCATCATGGCTCAATACAAAGATAACTTACTCGGCGAAGCCAACAGCTTTCTTGAGGTGCTGGAACAGGTCTCTCGCCTTGCGCCGCTCAACAAACCGGTGCTGATTATCGGCGAGCGCGGCACGGGTAAGGAACTGATTGCCAACCGTCTGCACTATTTATCCGGACGCTGGGACGGCCCCTTCATTTCTCTAAACTGTGCGGCGCTGAATGAAAACCTGCTCGATACCGAGCTGTTCGGCCACGAGGCGGGCGCGTTTACCGGCGCTCAGAAGCGCCATCCGGGACGTTTTGAGCGCGCCGACGGCGGCACCCTGTTCCTTGATGAACTCGCCACCGCGCCGATGCTGGTGCAGGAAAAGCTGCTGCGCGTGATTGAGTATGGTGAACTGGAGCGCGTCGGCGGCAGCCAGCCACTGCAGGTTAACGTGCGCCTGGTCTGCGCCACCAACGCCAATCTGCCGGATATGGTCGCGGAGGAGAAATTCCGTGCCGATCTGCTTGACCGCCTGGCCTTTGACGTCGTTCAGCTTCCGCCCCTGCGCGACAGGAGAAGCGACATCATGCTGCTTGCTCAACAATTTGCGATTCAGATGTGCCGCGAGCTCGGTCTCCCTCTTTTCCCCGGCTTCAGCGATCATGCGCGGGAGACGCTTCTGGCCTACCGCTGGCCGGGAAATATCCGCGAACTGAAGAACGTTGTGGAGCGTTCTGTTTACCGCCACGGCAGCAGCGAGACGGAGCTGGACAATATCATTATCGATCCTTTTCAGCGCAATGCGCCGCCGGTTCCCTCCCCGTCATCGTCAGGCGATACTCCCGCGCTGCCCCTTGATTTGCGCCAGTTCCAGCACGAGCAGGAGCAACAGCTGCTGGAGCAAAGCCTGAAGGCGGCGAAATATAACCAGAAACGCGCGGCCGAACTCCTGGGCCTGACCTACCATCAGTTACGGGCATTGCTTAAAAAGCATCAAATGCGCTGACAATATCGGCACTTACCCGCAGACATTTTTACGAAGCAGGCGTAAGTGCGATACACTTTGCAGATCGAACCTAAAAACCTTAAAAATTATGCGTCTGGTTTTATCGTCCTTTTTTGCACTCGGTCTGTTCAGCGGCCTGGCGTTTGCTGCGCCCGGGCAGTCAACGCAGCCTGACATTCGTGACAGCGGCTTCGTCTATTGCGTCAGTGGCCAGGTGGACACCTTCAACCCGCAAAAAGCGGGCAGCGGCCTGATTGTGGATACGCTCGCCGCGCAGCTTTACGACCGTCTGCTTGATGTCGACCCGTACACCTATCGCCTGGTGCCTGAACTTGCGGAAAGCTGGGAAGTCCTGGATAACGGTGCAACCTACCGTTTTCGCCTGCGCGATGATGTCGCGTTTCAGCGTACGCCGTGGTTTACCCCCACGCGCAAGCTGAACGCGGATGACGTGGTCTTCACCTTCCAGCGTATCTTTAACCGTAACCACCCGTGGCATAACGTTAACGGGGATAATTTCCCCTATTTCGACAGCCTGCAGTTTGCCGACACCGTTAAAAGCGTGCGCAAGCTGGACAGCCGGACGGTTGAATTTACGCTGACGCGCCCGGATGCCTCCTTCCTCTGGCACCTGGCGACCCACTATGCGTCCGTTATGTCCGCCGAATACGCGGCGAAGCTGACGAAAAAAGATCGTCAGGAGCTGCTCGACCGTCAGCCGGTGGGTACCGGTCCATTCCAGCTGGCCGAATACCGCGCGGGGCAATATATTCGCCTGCAGCGCCACGAACATTTCTGGCGCGGTACGCCGCTGATGCCGCAGGTGGTGGTCGATCTCGGGTCTGGCGGAACGGGACGGCTCTCGAAACTGCTCACCGGGGAATGCGACGTGCTCGCCTGGCCCGCTGCCAGCCAGCTCACCATTTTGCGCGACGATCCGCGTCTGCGTCTGACGTTACGCCCGGGGATGAACATCGCTTATCTGGCCTTTAACACCGATAAGCCGCCGCTGAACAACCCTGCCGTACGTCACGCACTGGCGCTGGCGATCAACAACCAGCGTCTGATGCAGTCGATCTACTACGGCACGGCGGAAACCGCCGCCTCAATTTTACCGCGCGCCTCGTGGGCCTACGACGGTGAGGCTAAAATTACGGAATACAATCCGGCAAAAGCGCGTGAACAACTGAAAGCGCTGGGCGCGGAAAACCTGACGCTCCAGCTTTGGGTGCCCACCAGCTCCCAGGCGTGGAACCCGAGCCCGCTGAAAACCGCTGAACTGCTGCAGGCGGATATGGCGCAGGTGGGCGTCAAGGTGATCATCGTACCGGTTGAGGGCCGTTTCCAGGAGGCGCGCCTGATGGATATGAATCACGACCTCACCCTGACAGGCTGGGCTACCGACAGTAACGATCCGGACAGCTTCTTCCGGCCGCTGCTGAGCTGTGCTGCGATAAATTCGCAGACCAACTACGCCCACTGGTGTAACCGGGAGTTCGACGCCGTGCTGCAAAAAGCGCTCTCTTCCCAACAGCTGGCCTCGCGCATTGACGCTTATGATGAAGCGCAAAAGATACTCGCTCAGGAACTGCCCGTGCTGCCGCTGGCCTCTTCCCTGCGCCTTCAGGCCTACCGCTATGATATTAAAGGCCTGGTGCTGAGCCCGTTCGGCAACGCCTCGTTCGCCGGCGTATCGCGTGAAAAAGAACAAGAGGTGAAAAAACCATGATTATTTTTACCTTGCGTCGGCTCCTTTTACTGCTGGTGACGCTCTTTTTCCTGAACTTTGTCGGCTTCAGCCTGAGCTATTTTACGCCGCATGCCCCGCTACAGGGCTCATCGCTGTGGGATGCCTGGCTGTTCTGGTTTAACGGGCTGCTGCACTGGGATTTCGGCGTGTCGAGCATCAACGGGCAGCTTATCTCCGATCAGCTAAAAGAGGTTTTCCCGGCCACGATGGAGCTGTGCATTCTGGCCTTCGGCTTTGCCCTGATGGTAGGTATTCCCGTGGGCATGCTGGCCGGGATCTACCGCAACAAATGGCAGGATAAGTTTATCAGCGCCCTTGCCCTGCTCGGCTTCTCTATCCCGGTATTCTGGCTGGCGCTGCTGCTGACGCTGTTCTTCTCGCTGACGATGGGTTGGCTACCGGTCTCTGGCCGTTTTGACCTGCTCTATACGGTTAAAACGGTAACGGGTTTTGCCATCATTGACGCCTGGCTGTCCGATTCCGTCTGGCGCCATGAGATGATCGTCAGCGCCCTGCGTCATATGGTACTGCCAGTGCTGACGCTGGCGGTTGCGCCGACAACCGAGGTGATCCGTCTGATGCGCCTGAGCACCATCGAGGTGTTTGAGCAGAACTATGTCAAAGCTGCCGCCACGCGCGGATTGTCGCGCCTGACCATACTGCGCCGCAACGTCCTGCACAACGCTCTGCCGCCGGTAATTCCGCGCCTGGGGCTGCAGTTTTCCACCATGCTTACGCTGGCCATGATCACCGAGATGGTCTTTAGCTGGCCCGGGCTGGGACGCTGGCTGATTAACGCCATCCGTCAGCAGGATTATGCTGCTATCTCAGCGGGTGTGATGGTGATTGGTTCGCTGGTCATTATTGTTAACGTGTTGTCCGATATTTTGGGTGCGATGGCTAACCCATTGAAGCATAAGGAATGGTATGCCTTACGATAACGTTTACAGTGAAAAGCGCACGCCCGGTGCGCTGCGTACCGTGTGGCGTAAGTTCTATGGTGACACCACGGCAATGATCGGCCTTTATGGCTGCGCCGGTCTGGTATTGCTTTGCCTCTTTGGTTCGTGGTTTGCGCCTTATGGCATCGATCAGCAGTTCCTGGGCTATCAGCTGCTACCGCCTTCCTGGTCACGCTACGGCGAAGTCTCATTCTTCCTAGGCACTGACGATCTCGGACGCGACGTATTGAGCCGTCTGTTAAGCGGGGCTGCCCCGACGGTGGGCGGCGCGTTTGTCGTGACGCTCGCGGCGACGCTCTGTGGACTGGCTCTCGGTATTTTCGCGGGCTCCACGCATGGCCTGCGCTCGGCGGTGCTGAACCACATTCTGGACACGCTGCTGTCGATTCCGTCTCTGCTGCTGGCAATCATTGTGGTTGCCTTTGCCGGTCCGCATCTGTCGCATGCCATGTTCGCCGTCTGGCTGGCTATCCTCCCCCGCATCGTGCGCTCGGTTTACAGCATGGTGCATGACGAGCTGGAAAAAGAGTATGTCGTTGCGGCCCGTCTGGACGGCGCGACGACCTTCAATATTTTGTGGTTTGCCGTTCTGCCAAACATCGCCGCCGGGCTGGTCACCGAGATCACCCGTGCGCTGTCGATGGCGATCCTGGACATCGCTGCGCTCGGGTTCCTCGACCTCGGTGCGCAGCTGCCGTCCCCTGAATGGGGTGCGATGCTCGGTGACGCGCTGGAGCTAATCTACGTGGCGCCGTGGACGGTTATGCTGCCGGGGGCGGCGATTATGGTAAGCGTGTTGCTGATCAACCTGCTGGGCGATGGTATTCGCCGTGCAATTAACGCGGGGGTGCAATAATGCCGCTTCTTGATATTCGCAACCTCACCATTGAATTCAAAACCGGTGAAGGCTGGGTTAAAGCCGTCGATCGCATCAGCATTACTCTCGCCGAGGGCGAGATTCGCGGGCTGGTGGGTGAATCTGGTTCGGGAAAAAGCCTGATCGCCAAAGCTATCTGCGGCGTGGCGAAAGACAACTGGCGCGTGACCGCCGACCGCATGCGGTTCGACGATATAGACCTGCTGCGCCTCTCCCCGCGCGAGCGTCGCAAGCTGGTCGGCCATAACGTCTCGATGATTTTCCAGGAGCCACAGTCCTGCCTCGATCCGTCCGAGCGCGTAGGCAAACAGCTGATGCAGAACATTCCCGGCTGGACCTATAAAGGCCGCTGGTGGCAGCGTTTCGGCTGGCGCAAGCGCCGCGCCATTGAGCTATTACACCGCGTCGGGATCAAAGACCATAAAGACGCGATGCGCAGCTTCCCGTATGAGCTGACCGACGGTGAATGCCAGAAGGTGATGATTGCCATCGCCCTGGCTAATCAGCCGCGTTTGCTGATTGCGGATGAACCCACCAACGCGATGGAGCCGACCACCCAGGCACAAATTTTCCGCCTGCTGTCGCGCCTGAACCAGAACAATAACACCACCATTTTGCTGATCAGCCATGACCTGCAAATGCTCAGCAAATGGGCGGATAAAATTGACGTGATGTACTGCGGGCAAACGGTCGAAACTGCCCCGAGTGAGGAGCTGATCGCCGCGCCGCACCATCCATATACGCAGGCGCTTATCCGCGCCATTCCTGATTTTGGCAGCGCCATGCCGCACAAGAGCCGTCTGAATACCCTGCCCGGAGCGATTCCGCTGCTGGAATCGTTGCCGATAGGCTGTCGTCTGGGGCCGCGTTGTCCGTATGCTCAGCGTAAATGTATCGAAACGCCGCGCCTGACCGGCGCCAAAAATCATCTTTACGCCTGTCATTTCCCGCTGAACATGGAGAGAGAGTGAAATGGTCGAAACCTTGCTGGAAGTCCGCAATCTGAGTAAGACCTTTCGCTATCGCACGGGGCTGTTTCATCGTCAGACTGTCGAAGCGGTTAAGCCGCTGAGTTTTACCCTGCGTGAAAAACAGACGCTGGCGATCATCGGCGAAAACGGCTCCGGTAAATCCACGCTGGCGAAAATGCTTGCCGGCATGGTCGAGCCCACTGCTGGAGAAGTGTTGATTGACGATCATCCTCTGCAGTTTGGCGATTACTCTTTCCGCAGCCAGCGCATCCGCATGATCTTTCAGGATCCGTCTACCTCGCTTAATCCACGCCAGCGCATTTCGCAGATCCTTGATTTCCCTCTGCGTCTGAATACCGAACTGGAGCCAGAGGCGCGCCGCAAGCGTATCTTCGAAACACTGCGTATGGTTGGGCTGTTACCGGATCACGAAAGCTACTACCCGCATATGCTGGCTCCCGGTCAGAAACAGCGTCTGGGTCTGGCCCGCGCGTTGATTCTGCGCCCGAAAGTGATCGTTGCAGACGAAGCGCTTGCCTCGCTGGATATGTCGATGCGTTCGCAGCTGATCAACCTGATGCTCGAATTACAGGAAAAGCAGGGTATCTCCTACATCTACGTCACCCAGCATCTGGGGATGATGAAGCACATCAGCGATCAGGTGATGGTCATGCACCAGGGGGAAGTCGTCGAGCGCGGCAGCACGGCGGATGTGATGGCCTCCCCGCTTCATGAGCTGACGAAAAGGCTAATTGCCGGGCATTTCGGTGAAGCATTGACCGCCGATGCGTGGAGAAAAGACCGTTAAGCGCGGCGGTGAACACGGATTGCTCCGCTCAAATAAGGATTAAATAGCCTGCGTGCGCTATTTAATCCTTTTATTTTTTGTCTCCATCCCTGCTCCATATTTTAAGCAATATCTATCAATAGTTCTTCTCCAGAATACCGGGACATTACGGAGGAGAAGAAATGAACACCACCACATATGTTCTAAAATATACGGAGTATCTCATCAGAAAATGCCGTTCATATTTCATGACGGACCTCAATTTTCATACTGCAAAACTCAAAAAGACATCAGGCATAACCCCTGACATTAAATCACCCACTACGTTGAGTGAAAAAATATGTCATCGCCTGGTCTATGACCATAATAATCTCTACACAATGCTTGCCGATAAACTCGCCGTCCGCGAATACGTTGCGTCCAGAACAACGCGAGTAAAAGCGGTGCCTTTGATTGGTGTATACCGCAGGTTTTCGCATATCGATTTTTCAACACTGCCCGATCAATTCGTCCTTAAGTGCAATCATGACAGTGGAAGCACAATAATCTGTACAAACAAAAACCAGTTCAATTACCGGCAAGCCCGAAAAAAGCTCACTCTCGCATTAAAGAAGAATTTGTATTACACCACGCGCGAGTGGCAGTACAAAAATATTACACCCGTTATACTGTGTGAGCCCTATGTCGATCTTTTCAATAATGCGGACAGGAACAGCACGCCGGAAATGCTGAGAATTCACTGTTTTCACGGCGTCGCACACTATGTTGAGGCCGATTTTACGGATGACCTCGGCAGAGAGTTTATCAACGTTTACGACCGACACTGGAATTTACAGCCCTTCCAGATGGAATATCCTAATACGCCGGTCGCGCCCGGCGAGCCGAAATTGTTCCGTGAGGCTCTGCTGGCCTCTCAGGAGCTGGCGAAGGGTCTTGACTACTGCCGCGTTGACCTCATGTTGAAAAGCGATGAAATTTACTTCAGTGAAATAACCTTAAGCCCAAAACGGGGCAAATTGCGAATTACCCCTCTGGAATGGGATACAAAGTTAGGCGATATATGGCAGTTGCCGCTATCGGCGGGCAGGCCAGGCTGACCTGCCGCCAGGGCTCAGGCATCGGGCCAGGTCAGTTTGAACAGGGAGTGGTTTTGCTTCGATAAGGTATACGTTACATCGCCACCATGAGCCAGCATGATGGCTTTTACCACCGATAAGCCTAAACCACATCCTTCGGGATTAACATCTCTGGCACCTTTATCCCGCTGGAAAGGTTGAAATAAGAAATCATGAAATTCCCTGGGGATGCCCGGCCCGCCATCCTCAATAAGGATATAATTGCCTTTATCAGAGACGCCATTTTTTACGATGAGTTTCCGCGAAGTTGAATAATGTAATGCGTTGTCAAACAGAACGGCCAGACACTGATTGATGCGCAACGGATCGAACACGCATCGCTGTTCCCTCAACTCTGTTTTAATCACAAACTGATTGTGCTTGAACTCGGGCATGAAAGTATCAAGCGCATCCTGGATTGTGCCTTTGAGGTCCGTTCTGGATTTATACAGCGTATAACCCGCCCCGCCGTCAGAGCTGATCACCCGAAGATCTTCAATCAAACGGGTTAACCCCTCAGTCTGCTTGAGAAGATTATTAAAAAGCAGCGGATCCGGCTCAAAAACGCCGTCAACCAGCCCCTGAAGCCGCCCGCGTAAAATCGTGACCGGGGTTCTCAGCTCATGGGCAATGGCGGCGTTCCAGGATTTCCTCTGAATATCCAGCGTCTGGAGTTTTTCCGCCATTTCATTGAAATCCGTGACCAGATGATTGACCTCTCCCAGACGGGAGCTGGCGCAATAAGCACGGGCATCCAGCTGGCCCTGAGAAATTTTTCTCAGGCTGGACGCTACCGCATTTAACGGGGTGAGTATTCGTGAAGAAAGTTTTATCGTTAAAAATATCGCGATTATTAGACTGATTGTTGTCGCGGTCCCGATCCACACCCAGTCCCACATCGTCATTTGCTCGTCATCGCCCTCAACGGCACCGCCGGGGAGGTGATCGAGAATAAAAGAGTAAAAAAACCAGGAGCCCAGTACCGCAATGGCAATGATCATAAACGTCAGCAGCAGCATATACGTTAAGATCTGCCTGTCTCTTATACACATCTGACGCTGCCGACGACGGA
>NZ_JAAQOK010000065.1:0-21738 GCF_011683705.1 Enterobacter sp. 725m/11
AGATGTGTATAAGAGACAGATTAATAATCATATAGTTATAATTTTTTCGAAATTGATTCTAAAGTCTTTTCGGGACCCGTCGATAACCTTGTTGACGGTGAGAGACGCTGAGAGTGTTAGGCACCGGACCTAAAACCCAATTTTTGAAGGAAAGAAAATTATGGCAGTTATCAATACTAACCTGTTGTCCCTGACTACTCAGAACAACCTGAACAAATCTCAGTCTTCTCTGGGCACTGCTATTGAGCGTCTGTCTTCAGGTCTGCGTATCAACAGCGCGAAAGATGATGCCGCTGGCCAGGCGATTGCAAACCGCATGACCGCTCAGATCAAAGGCATGACTCAGGCAGCACGTAACGCCAACGACGGTATCTCCATGGCGCAGACTGCTGAAGGTTCCCTGAACGAAATCAACAACAACCTGCAGCGCGTTCGTGAACTGGCTGTTCAGGCAAGCAACGGTACCAACAGCACGTCTGACCTGGCTTCTCTGCAGGATGAAGTTACCGCTCGTCTGGCTGAAATCAACCGTGTTGCCAGCAAAACTGACTTCAACGGCATCAAACTGCTGGACGGTTCTGCAGGTACTGCTGGCGTGGTTAAAATTCAGGTTGGCGTGAACGACGGCGACACCATCGATCTGGACCTGAGCGGTGCTAAAGCTGACACCACGACTCTGGGCGTGAACGCTATCGACCTGAAAGCAATGACTGCGACCGATCTGGACACCATTGACAAAGCTATCGCTAAAGTTGATACCGCTCGTTCCGGTCTGGGTGCTGTGCAGAACCGCTTCACTTCTGCAATCAACAACCTGAACAACACCTCTAACAACCTGTCTGCTGCTCAGTCCCGTATCCAGGACGCTGACTACGCAACTGAAGTTTCCAACATGTCTCGCGCGCAGATCCTGCAGCAGGCTGGTACTTCTGTTCTGTCCCAGGCAAACCAGGTTCCACAGACCGTTCTGTCTCTGCTGCGTTAATTTTACGCATCAAACCCCGCTTCGGCGGGGTTTTTTTGTCTCTGAATTTTGAGGATCCGCCCGTGAAACAGATCGTTATTACCCAGCCTAAACTGGTCGCAGATTTTTCCTGTGTCGGTGGGGAATGCCGTGAACATTGTTGTCAGGGCTGGACCATCGCGTTTGATAAATCCTCCGTTAACCGCTATCTGAACAGTAAAAATGCCGCCATTCGTCACACTGCGAAAACGGCGATAAAAGTCACAAAAAAACAGTACGGCAACTGGGGCGAAGTGATTTTCCATACGGAAAGTAAAAACTGCCCGTTTATGGATACGGAAAAGCTCTGTTCTATTCATAGCGCCATGGGCGCTCAGGCCTTAAGCCCGACCTGTTCGACGTTCCCGCGGACAAACCGGGTCTATAAAAATGAAATTGAAAAATCACTTAATCTCTCGTGTCCGGAAGTCACTCGACTGCTGTTGAATGATCGGGCATCGATGTCGATGATGGAATCCATCAGCGTTCAGCAGGACGTGAATAATGCGCCAGCGATGGATTTGAAGATTAAGGTCATCAATCTCTTCTGCCAGAACCTCTTCAGCGTTGAAGCGGTGAGCGTTGAAGAACAAGTTTATGCCGTGGTTAAATTCCTCATGGTGGCTGAAAAGCTCGAAAACCTGGAAGAGAATATCAGCACGCTCGAAACGGTTTATTATTCGCTGGTGAACGAGCTGGTGAGCGGTAAAATCAAGACGGAGTTAGGCGGGTTTAATCAGAACTACAGCCTGAAATTCGCGTTAATCTCGCTCATCCAAAGCTACTTTACGAAGAAAGCGACGGCCCGCGGTGGCGCCGTATTAAACCGTTATTTTGATCAGCTTTATAAACAGTTTGAATCTGTCGATGACACCGTTTCGGCTGAAAAGGTGATGGAAAACATCGAATCCGTCTGGCGCGATGTGGCGGGCAGTTACCTGGCGGAAAACGATCACCTCTTTAAGAACTTTTTTAAATATAAGCTCTGGCAGCAGGCATTCCCGCAGAGCAATGGCCGCAGCATGTTGAATAATCTTTATTTAATCGTTGCGGAGTTCTATTTTCTCAAATCGCTGCTTGCCGGTCAGGCCATCGCGGCGGGGAAAATTGAACAAGACAATATTATTGACGTTATTTACAGCTTCCACTCCCTGAGCCAGCATAATCAGGAAGCCGGAAAGCTCTTTCATCAACATATAGATAGCGTCAAATTGGGCGACGATCTTTCATTGTTACAACTGTTAATTTAGTCAGAAAAGTTGCCCCTGCTGTGGGCAACCTCAGAATAACCTCACTTTATCCCCCTTTTTCATCCAATTGAACGCCCTGCAGAATCGGATAATCATGCCGATAACTCAACTAACGCAGGGCTGTTTATCGTGAATTCACTCTATACCGCTGAAGGTGTAATGGATAAACACTCGCTGTGGCAGCGTTATGTCCCGCTGGTGCGTCACGAAGCATTGCGCCTCCAGGTGCGTTTGCCGGCGAGTGTGGAACTTGACGATCTGCTACAGGCGGGCGGTATCGGGTTATTGAATGCAGTTGACCGATACGACGCTCTGCAAGGAACGGCATTTACGACTTACGCAGTTCAGCGTATTCGTGGTGCGATGCTGGACGAGCTGCGCAGCCGCGACTGGGTGCCGCGCAGCGTTCGCCGCAACGCGCGCGAAGTGGCGCATGCGATGGGACAGCTGGAACAGGAACTGGGACGCAACGCAACGGAAACCGAAGTGGCGGAACGTCTTGGCATTGCTGTTGAAGAGTATCGTCAGATGTTGCTCGATACCAATAATAGCCAACTCTTCTCCTATGACGAGTGGCGCGAAGAGCATGGCGATAGCATCGAGCTGGTGACGGACGAGCACCAGCAGGAAAACCCGTTACACCATTTAATGGAAGGGAATTTACGCCAGCGCGTAATGGAAGCGATTGAAGCTCTGCCCGAGCGCGAACAGCTGGTGTTGACCCTTTATTACCAGGAAGAGCTTAATCTCAAAGAGATTGGCGCGGTTCTGGAGGTGGGGGAGTCGCGGGTTAGCCAGCTGCACAGCCAGGCCATTAAACGCTTACGAACCAAACTGGGTAAGTTATAGGTGATCCAATCACCCGAAAAATGCCGCACAACGTATTGACAACCAGGAGTTATCATGACGGTGCAGCAATCTAAAAGACGGCCTTTAAGCCGCTACCTAAAAGACTTTAAACACAGCCAGACGCATTGCGCCCACTGTAACAAATTACTCGATCGTATCACGCTGGTTCGCCGCGGCGAGATCGTGAATAAAATCGCTATCTCTCGCCTCGACACGTTAATGGATGAAGCCGCGTGGCTCGAAGAGCAAAAAGAGTGGGTGGCGCTTTGCCGTTTCTGTGGCGATCTCCACTGCAAAGAGCAAAGCGACTTCTTCGATATCATCGGCTTCAAACAATTCCTGTTTGAACAAACGGAGATGAGCCACGGCACCGTGCGCGAATATGTGGTTCGCCTGCGCCGTCTTGGGCAGCATCTGAGCGTTAACAATATCTCTCGCGATCTGCTGAAGACCGGTTACCTGGATGAAAATCTGGAGCCGTGGCTGCCTGCAACCAGCACCAACAACTACCGTATTGCGCTGCGCAAGTATGCGCAATATAAGGTGCAAATGCCGGGTTCCGCGAAGCAGAAAGCGCTCGCCGGAACAACTTCTGATATATATTAAAAAAGAATAAGATGTAGCGCAGTCGCCTTTGACGTTGCAGGCGATTTCTCTACACTACGTAAAAATTCCACTATATCGGGGTATTTATGAAATTTGCACTTCTGGGTCGTCAGGCGCTGATGGGTGTTATGGCCGTCGCGCTGGTTGCGGGCATGAGCGTGAAAACGTTCGCCGCAGAAAACCTGCTGAATAAAGTAAAAGAGCGCGGTACGCTGCTGGTCGGGCTGGAAGGAACCTATCCTCCCTTCAGCTTCCAGGGTGATGACGGCAAGCTGACCGGTTTTGAAGTGGAATTTGCAGAAGAACTGGCGAAGCACCTCGGCGTTAAAGCCTCCCTGAAACCGACCAAATGGGACGGTATGCTGGCCTCGCTGGATTCAAAACGTATTGACGTGGTGATTAACCAGGTGACCATTTCTGACGAGCGTAAGAAGAAGTATGACTTCTCCACGCCGTACACCGTGTCCGGTATTCAGGCGCTGGTGAAGAAAGGTAACGAAGGCTCCATTAAATCCGCTGCCGATCTGAAAGGCAAAAAAGTCGGCGTCGGTCTGGGAACTAACTACGAAGAGTGGCTGCGCCAGAACGTTCAGGGCGTGGACATCCGCACCTATGATGATGACCCGACGAAATATCAGGACCTGCGCGTAGGCCGTATCGACGCCATTCTGGTTGACCGTCTGGCCGCTTTGGATCTGGTGAAGAAAACCAATAATACCCTGGCAGTAGCGGGTGATGCGTTCTCTCGTCAGGAATCCGGCGTGGCCGTCCGTAAAGGCAACGCGGATCTGGTGAAAGCCATTGATTCCGCGATTGCTGACATGCAGAAAGACGGCAGCCTGAAGGCGCTGTCTGAGAAGTGGTTCGGGGCCGACGTCACCAAATAAGTCGGTGACCTGGAAAAAGGCGCTTTTAAAAGCGCCTTTTTTATTTCTTACGCGTCTGCGTGCATAATGAAAAATATCACATTTTGTCTGAGTTACCGGAGAGTCCATGTCACTACAGAATTTAACGCGCTTTCCCCGTCTGGAATTTATCGGTGCGCCGACGCCGCTGGAGTACCTGCCGCGATTTTCTGATTATCTGGGACGCGATATTTTTATTAAGCGCGATGACGTGACGCCGATGGCGATGGGGGGCAATAAGCTGCGCAAGCTGGAGTTTCTGGCGGCCGACGCGCTGCGCGAAGGCGCGGATACGCTTATTACTGCCGGGGCCATTCAGTCCAACCATGTTCGTCAGACGGCCGCGGTGGCGGCAAAACTCGGGCTTCACTGCGTGGCTCTGCTGGAAAACCCGATTGGCACGCGGGCTGAAAACTATCTCACCAACGGTAACCGCCTGCTTTTAGACCTGTTTAACGTGCAGGTGGAGATGGTGGATGCGTTGACCGACCCGACCGCACAGCTCGACGATCTGGCGACGCGTCTGGAAGCGCAGGGTTTCCGCCCCTACGTTATTCCCGTCGGCGGTTCGAACGCGCTGGGCGCGCTGGGCTATGTGGAAAGTGCGCTGGAAATCGCCCAGCAGTGCGAGGGCGCCGTTAGCCTCTCGTCGGTCGTTGTCGCCTCCGGAAGCGCGGGCACGCATGCCGGGCTGGCGGTGGGGCTGGAACAGCTTCTGCCGGATGTCGAGCTGATTGGCGTGACGGTTTCCCGCAGCGTCGCGGACCAGAAGCCAAAAGTAGTAGCGCTGCAACAGGCGGTGGCAGAGCAACTGGAGCTGAAGGCCAGGGCCGAGATCTTGCTCTGGGATGACTATTTTGCGCCGGGCTACGGCACGCCTAATGAAGAGGGGATGGAAGCCGTTAAGCTGCTGGCGCGCCTTGAAGGTATACTGCTCGATCCGGTCTATACGGGTAAAGCGATGGCCGGGCTTATCGATGGCATTGCGCAGAAACGCTTTAAGGATGAAGGGCCGATTTTATTTGTGCACACCGGCGGGGCGCCCGCGCTGTTTGCTTATCATCCTCATGTCTAAAAATCAGGTCGAAAAATAATAATGCAAGAAAGTATTCAACTGGTTATTGATTCCCTGCCATTCCTGCTGAAAGGTGCGGTATTCACGCTACAGCTCAGTATCGGCGGGATGTTCTTCGGTCTTGTGTTGGGCTTTGTACTGGCCTTAATGCGAATGTCGCCCATCCTGCCGGTACGCTGGCTGGCGCGCTTTTATATTTCCGTGTTTCGCGGTACGCCGCTTATCGCTCAGCTCTTTATGATCTACTACGGTTTACCGCAGTTCGGCATCGAGCTGGATCCGATCCCGGCGGCGATGATTGGCCTGTCGCTTAACACGGCGGCCTATACCTCCGAAACCCTGCGCGCGGCGATCTCGTCGATTGATAAAGGCCAGTGGGAAGCGGCGGCCAGTATCGGGATGACGCCGTGGCAGACGCTGCGTCGCGCCATTCTGCCGCAGGCGGCGCGGGTAGCGCTTCCGCCGCTGAGCAACAGCTTCATCAGCCTGGTAAAAGATACCTCTCTGGCGGCAACCATCCAGGTGCCGGAGCTGTTCCGTCAGGCGCAGCTCATTACCTCGCGCACCCTTGAAGTTTTCACCATGTATCTGGCCGCCTCGCTGATCTACTGGGTGATGGCGACGGTGTTGTCTGCTCTGCAAAACTACTTTGAAAACCAGCTTAACCGCCAGGAGCGTGATCCAAAATGAGTGCAATTGACGTCAAAAACCTGGTGAAAAAATTCCACGGGCAAACGGTGCTCCACGGCATCGACCTGGAAGTTGAGCAGGGCGAAGTCGTGGCGATTATTGGCCCGAGCGGGTCGGGGAAAACCACGCTGCTGCGCAGTATCAACCTGCTTGAGCAGCCGGAAGGGGGCACCATTCGGGTTGGGGAGATAACGATTGATACCGGCAAATCCATCAGCCAGCAGAAAGGGTTGATTCGCCGCCTGCGTCAGCATGTCGGCTTTGTGTTCCAGAGCTTCAATCTATTCCCGCACCGCACGGTGCTGGAAAATATTATTGAAGGACCGGTCATTGTAAAAGGTGAGCCCAAAGAGGAAGCGACGGCACGCGCCCGCGAGTTGCTCGCCAAAGTCGGGCTGGCAGGGAAAGAGACCAGCTATCCGCGCCGCCTGTCGGGCGGGCAGCAGCAGCGCGTGGCCATCGCGCGCGCGCTGGCGATGCGCCCTGACGTGATCCTGTTTGATGAACCGACCTCCGCGCTCGATCCAGAACTGGTGGGTGAGGTGCTGAACACCATCCGCCAGCTGGCGCAGGAAAAACGCACGATGGTTATCGTGACCCATGAAATGAGCTTTGCGCGCGACGTGGCGGACAGAGCCATCTTTATGGACCAGGGGCGGATTGTGGAGCAGGGACCGGCGAAAAGCTTATTTGCTAACCCTCAGCAACCGCGAACCCGTCAGTTCCTGGAAAAATTCCTTATGCAGTAGCATTTATGTACTCATTTGCTCCAGAAAGTTCTTCTGGAGCAAATTATTCTCGCTCATCGCCTTAAATGGTGTTCTTTTATTCTACCCGAACAGAATAATCCTTATCCATAGCACAGTTAATTGTGCTAGTGCCGATATTTTGTAGTTAGAAATAAGTTTTATGTGTTAGGTTATATTCACCATAATAATGATTATCTTTTCAGAGGCTTCTTTTAGTAAGTATGAAGGATTCAGACTTTTTCACCTGGCGACGGGATTGCTCCCTGCGGTTTCAGGAATTGACCTGTGCCGCCGAGGTATATCATGAACTTCAGCGACAAACTCAGGCGCTGGAATTCGATTATTACTCACTCTGTGTGCGCCATCCGGTGCCGTTTACGCGGCCTAAAATTGCTGTGCATGCCACTTATCCGCAACAGTGGCTGGCGCAATATCAATCAGAGAACTATTTCACCATCGATCCGGTGCTAAAGCCGGAGAATTTCATTCAGGGGCATTTACCCTGGACGGACGAATTATTTGCGGATGCTCAGGAATTATGGCATAGGGCGCAGGACTTCGGTCTACGTTCGGGAATAACTCAGTGTCTGATGCTGCCTAATCATGCGCTCGGCTTCCTCTCCGTTTCCCGTACTCGCGCGCAGGAAGGACCGTTTGCCGGCGAGGAAATAGAGCTGCGGCTGCAGATGCTGGTGCAAATGGCATTAACCGCGCTGTTGCGTTTTGAAGATAAGATGGTTATGCCGCCTGAGATGAAATTCAGCAAACGCGAACGAGAAATTCTGAAATGGACCGCGGAAGGGAAGACGTCGGCGGAAATAGCGATCATTCTCTCTATTTCAGAGAATACGGTTAACTTCCATCAGAAGAATATGCAGAAAAAATTTAATGCGCCAAACAAGACGCAGATTGCCTGTTATGCGGCGGCTACGGGACTGATCTGATTAGAGAGTACGTTCTGCGTGACAGACGAGTGGACGGCTGAATGCACTGCATCCAGCCGTTTTTTGTTACTGGCGGTACGCTTGTTTGATTTGCTTAACGGTGTTAGCAAATACGGCCGATTCCGCCTGGTCTTCCATCTGCGCGATTTGTTTTTCCATTTTAATGATCACACGACCAGCATCAGCCTGGCCCATCGCCTGCAGCATCAGCGTTAGCAGCGCTTTCAGGCAGTTTACTTCCTGTGCCAGTTCCTGGTTATTCTCCGCAGTGGCAAATTCAGGTGTGCTCATTTATTTTCCTCATTATTAAACGGCGCTAAAGCGCGACGACGAAAGTCAAGGCGGCGGAGTATACCACAAGCTGCAGCAAAAAATGCAGCGGTTGTTTTTCGTACTTTTACGCCAGTGTTTATTTGCGTAAACAGAGCCAGCCGGTAAACTGATGCTCTGGTACGGCTATTAATTGTTTGCGCCTGGTTTACTTGCCGTTAATTATTGTTACAAAAATTGAGAACAGTTTTTCCGCGAGGAAAGCGTGCAAGCTTTTTGTAACTTTTTGAATACAGATGCTTAAAAATAGCCGCAAAAGCTCTGATGGCAAGGGCTCTCTTTCCATGGACTGTACAGGCTAATTTCCAAAAACGAGAGCAAAATCGAATAGCCGATTTTTTAACGTTTTAATCTTGTGATGAAAACCGTTAATATAAGCCAAATTATCACTCAGTAGCGTTATCCCTATTCTGGAGACATTTCCTTTGATCAACGTCCTTCTTGTTGATGACCACGAACTGGTGCGCGCAGGGATACGACGCATTCTTGAAGATATTAAAGGTATTAAAGTTGCCGGTGAGGCGTGCTGTGGGGAAGATGCCGTAAAATGGTGCCGCACAAACTCGGCCGATGTGGTGCTGATGGATATGAATATGCCCGGTATCGGTGGCCTTGAGGCAACACGCAAAATCGCGCGTACCTTTGTTGATACAAAAGTCATCATGCTGACCGTGCATACTGAAAATCCGCTTCCCGCGAAGGTGATGCAGGCGGGGGCAGCCGGTTACCTGAGCAAAGGCGCCGCACCGCAGGAGGTCGTCAATGCTATCCGTTCTGTATTTGCCGGGCAGCGTTACATTGCCTCCGACATTGCGCAGCAGATGGCGCTGAGCCAGATCGAACCCGAGAAAACGGAATCACCGTTTGCCAGTTTGTCTGAGCGTGAATTGCAGATTATGCTGATGATCACCAAGGGTCAGAAAGTGAATGAGATCTCAGAGCAGCTGAATCTCAGCCCGAAAACGGTCAACAGCTATCGTTATCGTATGTTCAGTAAACTGAACATTCATGGTGATGTTGAACTGACTCATCTGGCCATCCGGCACGGTTTATGTAACGCGGAGACGTTGTTAAGTCAGTGAGTGATGTATTCGATTCAAAAGCATTTCTGAAAACCGTAACCAGCCAGCCAGGCGTCTATCGGATGTATGATGCTGGCGGTACGGTTATCTATGTGGGGAAGGCCAAAGATCTTAAAAAGCGTCTTTCCAGCTATTTCCGCAGTAACCTTGCCTCCCGTAAGACCGAAGCGCTGGTCTCACTCATTCAGAATATTGATGTCACCGTGACGCATACCGAGACGGAAGCGCTGCTGCTTGAGCACAACTATATTAAGCTCTACCAGCCGCGCTATAACGTGCTGCTGCGGGACGACAAATCCTATCCGTTTATTTTTCTGAGTGGTGACACCCATCCGCGTCTGGCGATGCACCGCGGCGCAAAACACGCGAAAGGGGAATATTTCGGTCCCTTCCCGAATGGCTATGCCGTGCGGGAGACGCTCGCGCTGCTGCAAAAAATCTTCCCGATCCGCCAGTGTGAAAACAGCGTCTACCGCAACCGCTCGCGCCCATGTTTACAGTACCAGATTGGGCGTTGCCTTGGCCCCTGTGTTGCCGGGCTGGTCAGTGAAGACGAGTATGCGCAGCAGGTGGAATACGTACGCCTGTTCTTAGCTGGCAAAGACGATCAGGTTTTAACCCAGCTGATCGCCAGAATGGAAAAAGCCAGCGCCGCACTTGAGTTTGAAGAGGCTGCGCGGATCCGCGACCAGATCCAGGCGGTGCGCAGAGTCACTGAGAAACAGTTTGTCTCAAATACCGGCGACGATCTCGACGTTATTGGCGTGTCCTTCGACGCCGGCATGGCCTGCGTGCATGTGCTGTTTATTCGCCAGGGCAAAGTGCTCGGCAGCCGCAGCTATTTCCCGAAGGTGCCTGGCGGCACCGAGCTGGGTGAAGTGGTGGAAACCTTTGTTGGCCAGTTTTATCTTCAGGGCAGCCAGATGCGTACGCTGCCCTCGGAGATCCTGCTCGATTTTAGCCTTGATGACAAAACCCTGCTGGCCGATTCGCTTTCCGAACTGGCCGGGCGTAGGGTCAATGTTCAAACCAAACCGCGCGGTGACCGTGCACGCTATCTGAAGCTGGCGCGGACCAACGCGGCGACGGCGCTCACCACTAAACTGTCCCAGCAATCGACGGTTAACCAGCGTCTAACCGCGCTGGCGACGCTCCTGAAGTTGCCGGAAGTGAAGCGAATGGAATGTTTCGATATCAGCCATACGATGGGTGAGCAGACGGTGGCGTCCTGCGTGGTATTTGACGCCAACGGCCCGCTGCGCGCCGAGTATCGCCGCTATAACATCACCGGCATCACGCCGGGTGACGACTATGCTGCCATGAATCAGGTGCTGCGCCGTCGCTACGGTAAAGCGATTGAAGAGAGCAAGATCCCGGACGTGATTCTTATCGACGGTGGGAAAGGGCAGCTAGGTCAGGCGAAAGCGGTATTCGAGTCGCTCGACGTTGAGTGGGACAAAAACCATCCGCTGCTGTTAGGCGTGGCAAAAGGGGCCGATCGTAAGGCCGGTCTGGAAACGCTGTTTTTTGAGCCGGAAGGTGAGGGCTTCAGCCTGCCGCCGGACTCCCCGGCGCTGCACGTCATCCAGCATATTCGCGATGAGTCGCACGACCATGCCATCAGCGGCCACCGCAAAAAACGGGCGAAGGTCAAAAACACGAGCACGCTTGAGACTATTGAGGGCGTTGGGCCAAAACGCCGCCAGATGCTGCTGAAGTATATGGGCGGATTGCAAGGATTACTCAACGCCAGTATGGAGGAAATTGCAAAAGTGCCGGGTATTTCGCAAGGGCTGGCAGAAAAGATCTACTACTCGTTGAAACATTGAGGGCTCTGTAGCAACATAGAGCTAAATTTTACTGACAACAAATAGTTACCGTCACTATGCAATATAATATCCCTACGTTGCTCACTCTCTTTCGTGTTGTACTCATTCCGTTCTTTGTGCTGGCGTTTTACCTGCCGGTCGTCTGGGCACCGTTCGCCTGCGCATTGATCTTCCTTATTGCAGCGGTAACTGACTGGTTTGATGGCTATCTGGCGCGCCGCTGGAACCAGAGCACCCGTTTCGGCGCCTTTCTCGATCCGGTAGCGGATAAAGTGATGGTCGCGATCGCGATGGTGCTGGTGGCTGAGCACTATCATACCTGGTGGGTGACGCTGCCCGCCGCAACTATGATTGGCCGTGAGATCATCATCTCTGCGTTGCGTGAGTGGATGGCGGAGCTGGGGAAACGCAGCAGCGTGGCGGTATCCTGGATTGGTAAAGTGAAAACCACCGCGCAGATGGCCTCGCTGGTGTGGATGCTCTGGCGTCCGAACGCCTGGGTTGAGTGGGCGGGGATTGGCCTCCTGTGGGTGGCGGCAGTGCTGACGCTGTGGTCAATGCTGCAATATTTGAACGCTGCGCGCGGGGATTTGCTTGATCAGTGATCGTTTCGCCGTAATTTTCAGCAAACAATCCAGACAAGCAAAAAATAACGTTGACTCATCACGTCATATCAGTAGAATGCAACGCATCGAACGGCGGCACAGCAAGCCGGACGATAATGAAATCAAGTGGTTAGCAGTTAACTTGATAACATGCGGGAATAGCTCAGTTGGTAGAGCACGACCTTGCCAAGGTCGGGGTCGCGAGTTCGAGTCTCGTTTCCCGCTCCAGATTAAAGACATGCGCAATAGCGGGTGTCAGTTAGAAAAGTTTTACGGCGCGTTAGCAAAGCGGTTATGTAGCGGATTGCAAATCCGTCTAGTCCGGTTCGACTCCGGAACGCGCCTCCACTTTCTTCCCGAGCCCGGATGGTGGAATCGGTAGACACAAGGGATTTAAAATCCCTCGGCGTTCGCGCTGTGTGGGTTCAAGTCCCACTCCGGGTACCATGGGAAACAAAGAATAATCAAAGCAATAAGCAGTGTCGTGAAACCACCGAAAGGTGGTTTTTTTGTGCCTGAAATCCACTTTCTTGCATCATTGTTATTATTCAGTTATTCAGTTATTCAGTTATTCAGTTATTCAGTTATTCAGTTATTCAGTTATTCAGTTATTCAGTTATTCAGTTATCCAGAGCGAAGGTGTATTTGTCGGCGATACGACAGGGATTCGCGAAGATGCATTGCATCAGTACCCCTGTCATATCGCCGATATCATTCTGCGCTCAGGTTGTCAGAAATATTCACGCTTGCCACGGACTGAACTTTCCATGCGCCATTTTCTTTGACCATGCAGTCAATCACGGTGTGATCCCGCTTTTTGCCGAATGATATATACACCTGCATGCATGCGGCATCGTAATCTAATGCCCGCGCACTGACGATGCCCCAGTCATCATCATATCCCTGGGCCTTTATGAACATATCGACGTCAGGCACGTCATATTCATCCGGATCCAGCTTATCCATGGCTTTGAGTTTGCTGATTGTTTCGCGGGTAACGTATCGGCTCAGCGCTTCATAGTTTTTTATTGGCTCTTTCCCGCTAAGAATCTGCGAGATGTACCACTTATTAAACTGAAGGGCGGCGGATGCCTCAGGGGGTAGCTTCTGTGCAGCTGATACGAGAGTGGGCAGAAGCAGGGCAACAAGAATTATTTTTTTCATGTTAGTCATGCCTGTATATTGCATACGCTGGCTTTACTTCCCGGTATTCTTTTCCCGGATACATTGTTCGCTGAACAAAATCAGAGTACCAGACGCCGTTCCCGCCATAGATGCATGCATGGCCATAGGGGTGGTGGGCTGTAGGCTGGATCACTGCCACGTCACCCTCAACAGGCTCGCCGTAAATCTGATGGAAGCCAGCCAAAATCAAATTGCTTTTCATATCCTTAGCATAATGTGTGATCTGCAGATTAGCACCGCCAGCGCGAATGGCTTTTGAAACAAATTCTGCACATCTTTTCTGGCTATGCTCGCCCGCATGCTGGCGGGCATAAACTGCGGCTTTATTGGCACTCCACATAATTTAATCCCTTATAGACTTAATGGTTAACAAGGGAAACATTACGCCTGTAAGTTGCAGTTTTTTGTAAATAAGGGTGATCGGAATTAAACCACTATCTGTTTGGATAATGGTGTTTGGTTAATCCATACGGCATCTTTATGCCCGCTATCGCGGGCGTTTTAATATCCGCCCAAATACGCCTTCCTCACCTCCTGATTTCCGAGCAGCTCCTCGCCGCTGCCGCTCAACCGGATCTGCCCGTTAACCATCACATATCCGCGGTCGGAAAGCTTCAACGCATGGTGCGCATTCTGCTCCACCAGAAAAATGGTCATGCCGTTGCGGGCCAGCTCGCGCAGCGTCTGGAAGATCTGTTTCACAACTATCGGCGCTAAGCCCAGGCTCGGTTCATCCAGCAACAGCAGCCTGGGACGGCTCATCAGCGCCCGGGCGATCGCCAGCATCTGCTGTTCCCCGCCGGACATGGTCATCGCGCGCTGCTTGCGCCTCTCCTTGAGGCGAGGGAACAGGTCGAACATGGTTTGCATATCTTCAGCCGCAAACCGGTTGCCGATGGGGATGGTTCCCATCAGCAGGTTCTCTTCGACGGTCATATCCGGGAAGACACGCCGGCCTTCAGGCGCCTGCGCAATGCCGCCGGAGGCGACGTAGTGGGTGGATTGATGGCTGATGTCGTCACCATTGAACAGAATCTGCCCGCTCCGGATGCGCGGCTGGCCAAAGATAGACATCAGCAATGTGGATTTACCCGCGCCGTTCGCGCCAATCAGCGCCACGGTCTCACCTTTATTGACCTCCAGGGAGACCTGCTTCAGCGCCTGAATGGCGCCGTAGAACACATCCACCTCGCGAAATGCCAGCAGCGGTTCGGTCATAGGGACACCTCGCTTTCGTCCGTACCCAGGTAGGCAGCAATCACCTTTTCATCATGCTGGATCTGTTCGGGCTTCCCTCTGGCAATAACATCGCCGTGGTCGAGCACGATAATGTCGTCCGAAATCTCCATCACCATCCCCATATCATGTTCAATCAATAAGACCGTGATGTCATGACGATCGCGCAGGAAACGAATAATGCTGCTCAGCTTATGCGTTTCGACCGGGTTAAGTCCGGCGGCAGGCTCATCGAGACAGATCATCTCGGGCCCGGTACACATTGCCCGCGCGATCTCCAGACGCCGCTGCTGCCCGTACGACATCTCTCCCGCCAGGCGATTGGCGCACTCCACAAGGTCCACCACCTCCAGCCAGTAGAAGGCCCTGTCCAGGGCATCGCTTTCCGCCCGCCGATATGCTGGCGTGTTTAAGATCCCGGCGAGCAGATTGCGGTTAACGCGCATATGCTGCGCGACCAGCAGGTTTTCCACGACAGACATCTCGCGAAAAAGGCGGATGTTCTGAAAGGTGCGCGCCAGCCCGGCGCGGTTCACCAGGTGCGTTCCGCCAAACATTTTGTAGAACAGGCGCTGCCCGAACTGCGCGGGGTTAATCCAGTCGCCCGGCTGGAATTTTTGTCCGAGAACCTGAATAACGTTGGTCGTTTTAGTGCGGGTAGAAAATAAAATATTGCCGCCGGAGGCCTTATAGAAACCCGTCAGGCAGTTAAACACGGTTGTTTTTCCCGCTCCGTTTGGCCCGATAAGGGCGGTAATGGAGCCGCGCTGCACGTCCAGATTTACATCGTTAAGCGCCTTAATCCCACCGAAGTGCATCATCAGATGTTCCACGCGCAATATCGTCCCGTTCATGGCGCCACGCCCTTACGCACGGCAAACCCGCTGCGGTTAATGCGGATCAGGCCGCGTGGACGCCAGATCATCATCACCACCATCAGCATGCCAAACAGCAGGACACGGTACTCAGCAAAACTGCGCAGCAGCTCCGGCGTTACCGTCAGCACGAAGGCGGCCAGCACCACGCCAAGGGTCGAGCCCATGCCGCCCAGCACCACGATGGCGAGGATCAGCGCGGATTCAAAGAAGGTAAAGGAGGTCGGATTCACAAACCCCTGATAGGTTGCGAAGAACACCCCGGCAATCCCCGCGGTCGACGCGCCCAGCGTAAAGGCGGAGAGCTTCACCAGGACGTGATTCAACCCCATCGAGCGGCAGGCAATTTCGTCTTCTCGCAGGGCTTCCCACGCCCGGCCAATCGGCATCCGCGTCAGGCGGTGTTTGACGTAGAGCACCAGCATCACCACCAGGAACAGTACGGTATAGATAAAGATAAACTTCATGTTCGGGTTGTAGGTCAGGTGGAAAAACTCGTGAAAAGGCACGCCGCCTTCTTTCGCGCGTCGTCCAAATTCCAGGCCGAAAAAAGTGGGGGGAGGGGCTGAAACGCCGTTTGGCCCCCCCGTGAAGGTCAGCCAGTTGTTCAGGATCAGGCGAATGATCTCCCCGAACCCGAGGGTGACGATCGCCAGATAGTCGCCGTGCATGCGCAGTACCGGGAAACCGAGCAGGGCACCGGCGGCGGCGGCCATGATTGCCGCCAGCGGCAGCATGCTCCAGAAGCCTAACCCCAGATACTGGTATCCCAGCGCCAGACCGTACGCGCCAATCGCGTAGAAGGCGACGTACCCCAGGTCCAGCAGGCCGGCCAGCCCCACGACGATGTTCAGCCCCAGACCAAGAAGCACGTAGATCAGCCCGAGAATGGCGACGGTCAGTACATATTTGGTGGCGACAAACGGGAAGCAAACCGCAAGCGCAATCACCAGAGGGATAATCCAGCGCATGCGGCTTTTGTAGTCCGGTGGCCTAACATAGACGCCCGCGTTATCGGCTTCGAAGCGCGCCTGGAAACGAGCGCCCGCGGCGGTACCCAAAAAAGCGCTCAAGAGAAAACGTCCCAGCATTACAATGCCGACCATCCAGGCCAGCCGTTGTCCGGCAAAGTTAAAGCTGTACCCGTCCAGCACCACGCCGGCAATCGGGCCGAAGATAATCAGCGCAATCAGCCCGGAAAAAATCGCGTCCAGAACGCAGCGCTTTAAAGAAAAACCGTGCGATGTCATCATTCTCTTCCTCACACTTTGGCCACAACCGGACGCCCGAGCAGACCCTGGGGCCGGAAAATCAGGATCATGACCAGCAGGCCAAACGAGAAGACATCTTTATAGTCCGAGTTCACCATGCCCGAGAACTGGGCTTCCGCGACGCCAAGGATTAGGCCACCGAGCATGGCGCCGGGCAGGGAACCGATACCGCCGAGCACTGCCGCCGTAAAGGCCTTAATGCCAATCACAAACCCGACGTAGAAATCAAAGGTGCCGTAATTCATGGTGATGAGCACGCCCGCCAGGCCGGCCATCGCCGCGCCGATAACAAAGACCAGGGAGATAATCCGGTCGGTGTTGATCCCCAGAATAGAGGCCATTTTGCGATCCTGCTGTACCGCGCGGCACATCCGCCCCAGCCGGGTATGGTTGATTATCCACGTAAGCAACAGCATGCCGGCAAACGAGGCGAGCAGAATAAACACTTTGGTGTAGGTTATCTGCACGAACCCGTCGCCAAGATGCAGTCGAATCACGCCGTCGAGCATGGTCGGCACCCCTTGCTGGCGCGGACCCTGGCTCAGCTGGGCGTAGTTTTGCAGGATAAGCGACATCCCGATGGCGGAGATAAGCGGCGCCAGGCGCGTGGAGTTGCGCAGCGGCCTGTAGGCGATACGCTCGATAGTCCAGCCGTACACGCCAGTTACCGCGATGGTGAACACCAGCGTACCCAGAATCAGCAGGGGGAAGGACTCAAGCCCGAAGAAAGAGAGCAGCGCCAGACCAATGGCGCAGAGATAGGCGGAAATCATATACACTTCGCCGTGGGCGAAATTGATCATCCCGATAATGCCGTACACCATGGTGTAGCCGATGGCGATCAGGCCATAGACGGAGCCCAGCGTTAAGCCATTGACTAACTGCTGCAGGAAGAATGTACTCATCTTAGCGCGCTCGTTTTATAGGCTGCGCGAGGCGCGCAGCCTGATGTTTATTACGCGCCGGCGGGGCAAGCCCGCCGACGTTGAGCGTGACTCCGTCCCGTTACTGCACTTCCTTATATTTTCCCTTGTCGTCCCACTGGTAAACCACGTAGTCAGACACTTTCAGGTCGCCTTTGCTGTCCCAGGCTTTTTTGCCCATCACCGTGTCGACGGAATTGGCTTTCAGCCACTCGCTGGCTTTCGCGGAATCCTTGCCGCCGGTGGCCTTGAAGGCTGCGGCAATGGCCTGTACGGAGGCATAGGAGTAGAGGGTATAACCTTCCGGCTCGAATTTACCGGCGCGGAATTTGTCGATAACCGCTTTACCGTCCGGGATCAGGCGCGGATCTTTACCAAAGGTCATGTAAATGCCGTTGGTATATTGCGGGCCGCCCGCTGCCGTCACCATCTCTTCGTTGACAATGCAGTCGCCGGAGAAGAATTTCGCCTGCACCCCCTGTTCACGCATCTGGCGAACCAGCGGGCCAGCTTCCGGGTGACAGCCGCCGAAGAACACCACGTCCGGTTTTTGCGCGCCGATCTTCGTCACCAGCGCGTTAAAGTCTTTTTCACCGCGGGATAAACCTTCATACATCACATCCTTCACCCCGCGCTTCGCCAGCGCCGCTTTGGTGGCGTCTGCCAGCCCCTGTCCATAGGTGTCTTTATCGTGAATGATGACCACGCGTTTGGCCTTCAGCTTGTCGATAATGAAGTCGCTGGCGACCTGACCCTGCTGGTCGTCGCGGCCACACATGCGGAACATGTCGCTCATGCCGCGTTCGGTGATCTGCGGGTTAGTTGAGCCGGGAGTAATCGCGATGATGCCCGCGTCGCTATACACCTCGGAGGCGGGCATGGTGGAAGAGGAGCAGAAATGGCCGACCACGGCGTTGACCTTATCCTGGTCGACTAAGCGGTTGGCGACGGCCACCGCCTGCTTAGGCTCGCAGGCGTCATCCCCCTGAACCAGCTTGATCTTCTCACCGTTAATACCGCCTGCGGCGTTAATGTCTTCGGCGGCCTGCGTTGCGCCGTGCCAGTACTGATCGCCGTAGGTGGCATTAGGGCCCGTGAACGGTCCGGCGACACCGATCACGATATCTGCCCGGGCGGAAAATGCCGTTACCAGACAACCGGCCAGCACAAGAGAAACAGGCGTTTTGATAAATTTCAGCGACATTATTATGTTCCTTAGCAAAGAGGTTTTTGCACCACGGCGTAAGCCTGAACGCCCAGGGCGCAGCCAATCCAAAAACACGAGCAAGAACAAAATGCACTAAACGAACGGCATCCTGCGTGATACGGCGAGGTTTCCATGCGCAGCGTCGCGCGAAGAACAGCAAGCAAAAACGTTGCCAGAATGGTTAACCCCTTGACGGGGTTATGACATGTTTGAGTATAGAGCGCCGCGTTATCCCGCCCTGCGCCAGGAGAAGAATTTACAGCGGAGATCACACATCGTTAACAATAAAGCCCATAAGTTGTGCAACGGTCACGATTTGCACACTTTTGCAGCAATAAAGACCTAAACTTCAGCCAGGGCAGGCGTGCGATCTGTGGTAGGATCCTTTCCTTTTTTATCAGGAGTGTCCGCGATGACGGAAGGTCCATTAAATGAAAGCGAAATGGCGTGGCTGGAAGAGACATTAATGTCTTACGGTCATGACGATGCGTCCGTGATTGACGTGTCCGAACTGGACGGCATGCTTACTGCAGTGCTTTCCGGCCCTGTTGTCGTTGAGCCAGATGCCTGGCTGGTGGCGGTGTGGGGCGGGGAGAAGTACATCCCTCGCTGGAAAAACGATCGCGAGATGAACCGTTTTATCGATCTCTGCTTTAAGCATATGAACGACATTGCCGAGCGCCTGAGTGAATACCCGGATCAGTTTGAGCCGCTGTTCGGCTATAACGACGTTGACGGTGAGAGTTACACCGTGGTCGAAGAGTGGTGCTATGGCTACATGCGCGGCGTGGCGCTGACGGACTGGTCAGCCTTGCCGGAAGCCCTGAAGGCCGATCTCGACGTGATTGCCCTGCACGGAACGGAAGAGAACAGCGAGAAGCTGGATGAACTGTCCGAAGAGGAGTATATCGCCAGCATCGAGAGCATCCAGCCTGCGGCCCTGCGCTTATACAACTACTGGGTGGAGAACCCGCAGCAGCCGGAAGCGAAGAAGCCTGTCGTGAACGGCACGAAAGTGGGGCGTAACGATCCGTGTCCTTGCGGCAGCGGGAAGAAGTTTAAGAGCTGCTGCCTGCACTGATAAAAAAAGGGGCTGATGATAGCCCCTTTTATCTTTAACCCACTTCCGGCAGCATCCCGGCTGCAATCAACACCTGCACCAGAATAATCATTACCCCGCAGCCAAACACAACGCACAGCAGCGGTTTTCCTCCCGCGACGCGATATCCTTGCTGAGGATGCTGCTGACGGCTTTTCCACGCCAGCAGGGAAGGGAGCAGCAGGGCCAGGACAGAGAGCGCCACCCCAGCGTAGCCCAGCGCCATCACAAACCCGCGAGGGTAAAACAGCGCAAACGCCAGCGGCGGCAGGAAGGTAATGGCTCCGGTCTGTAACCGCCCGGCGGCAGTATTGCGACGCTGGAACAGGTCGGCCAGGTAATCGAACAGGCCGAGCGCTACGCCCAGGAACGAGGTCGCGAGCGCCAGGTCGGCAAACAGGTGAACCGCCAGCTCCACGTGCGGCGAGGTGACCACCTCGCGCAGCGACAACAGAAAACCGTTCAGGCCAGCGTGCTGCGCCATCAGCCCGACGAAGGTTGAAGAGTCAATGCTACCCAGCGTCACCAGCTGCCAGAAAATGTAGGCGATCAGCGGAATGGCGCTGCCGATAACAAACACACGACGCAGCTTGCGGACATCGCCGTTCATATAGCTGACGATGCTCGGCACGCTGCCGTGGAAGCCAAACGAGGTGAAAATGACCGGGATGGCGGAAAGCGCCAGCCCTTGCTCCAGCGGCAGCGTCAGCAGGTTCACCTTGTGCACGTGCGGTGCCAGCAGCGCCAGCATGACAACCAGAAACAGAATTTTGGCGCTGAACAGAAAACGGTTAAAGAGATCGACCAGCGATGTGCCCACGCAGACCACGCCGCCGCCAATAAGCGCAAAGAAGATGGCCCCCGTTGCAGGGGTAATGTCAGAGCCAAACCAGTCGTTGACGCTGGAGGCGATTAGCTCCCCGGCACCGCTGATATACGCGGCCGTGAGGGCATACATCAGGAACATCATGCTAAAGCCGGTGATCCACTGGCCGTAGCGTCCCAGGTAGCGCGCCGCCAGCGAACCCAGCCCGGTATCGGCGGGCACATGCTGGTAAACCTCAAGCAGCAGCAGTGCGGTATAGCACATTAATGCCCAGAGCGTGCCAAGCAGCAGCAGGGTCATCCCAAATCCCACTCCCGCGGCAGCCAGAGGCATTGCCAGCATTCCTGCGCCAATCGTCGTTCCGGCGACGATAAAAATACTTCCCAGGGTTCTGTTCTTCACGTTTTCCTCTACAACGACGCTTAACCGCAACAAAATCTGCGGCGCAGAGTAAGGCAAAAGCGGTAATTCGTCAAACCACCGTTACAAGGCGTGTAATGAAAGGTTTACGTATTGCGCTACTGCCCATCCTGAGTGGGGGCGACGGTCAGGCGTGACGTAAATAGGGCGTACGGGGAATAAAATGCGTGTTTTAATGCAGGGGAAAGGTAAATTAACGCGGCGCCGGAAACCGGCACCGCGCTGATATTAATTCTGCGTATCGAGAGTCGACAGTTCTTTATCAATAAAGTAAAGTCCTTCGCCGGATTTACCCACCAGGGATAATTTATCCAGCACGGATTTAAACAGCTTCTCTTCTTCGTGTTGTTCCGCGACGTACCACTGCAGGAAATTAAAGGTTGGATAATCCTGGCCGATCATTGCCGCATGAACCAGTTCGTTAATTTTCTGGGTGATCAGTTGTTCGTGCTCGTAGGTGGCGCGGAACAGTTCGTCGAGAGAATTATATTCAGCAAAAGGCGATGCCACGTTCTCGATGCGCGGCAGGCTGCCCGTATCGGTTAGATAATCAAACAGGCGCTGCATGTGGGTCATCTCTTCCTGGGCGTGACGACGCAGAAACGCGGCCGCACCTTCGAAGCTGTGATAGCTGCACCAGGCGCTCATCTGCTGGTAGAGAAGGGATGAATAGAGCTCAAGGTTCATTTGTGCATTGAGCTTGTCGATCATTTCAGTTTTCAGCATGGTGGCGCTCCGGATTATTATTACGGGTTCATAACTGTCTCTTATACACATCT
>NZ_JAAQOK010000066.1:0-21696 GCF_011683705.1 Enterobacter sp. 725m/11
GGGGGATCGGAGATGTGTATAAGAGACAGGTCGGCAAGAATGCTCGCTTCGGCCCGCCCTTCGACTTGTAAGGTGTGATAACGCGGATGATTGCCGATAGCTGAATATAAAAACGCGGTTGAATGACCAATACCGCCGCTAATCAGGAGCGGGATTTCTCGCTGCGCGGCAATACGGCAGGCTGCCTCAATGGTCGGGATCACCGCGTTCCCTGCCAGAATTACCGCATCGACGTCCGGGGGCTGGCGGCTGCCGCTCAGGTCGTCCTGCGCCAGCCATTCACCGACAGTATTGATGGCCGCCAGCGTGGCATCCGGCAGGATGGGAAAATGGGTCTGTTCCATGATGAACTCCTTCTCGTTATCCCTTCAGGGTAGCGAGTTCAGGTTCTCAACACAACGGCGACATCGGGCCGCTCTTTTTCCTTAAATTTCTTTCGTACATTTGATTAACATGCGCAAATCATATTCACTTGAATTATCATTTGCGGCAGACGTAGAATCGCTAGCCCGCTAATTATTCAATCATTTCTAAGGTAATGACGTTATGCGCCTGCCCGAACGCGACCCTTATGCTCCTCGCGAGTGGCAGCCCCATGAGAAACCCGCCCTGCTGGGTTCGCCTTCCACCCCCGAGCACAGTACGCCAAAACGCGTCGCCTATGGCGTCGTTGGGCTGCTGGTTTGCCTGACGGGGGCGCTGGGCAATGCGGTGGTCACCGCCAACCTGCAAAACCTGCAGGGGACCTTCGGGGCCTGGTCGACCGAAATCGCCTGGCTGCCCGCAGTCTATGTGATGACCAACATCTCCATTAACCTGCTGCTGGTCAAATTTCGTCAACAGTACGGCCTGCGCGCCTTTACGGAAGGTTTTCTGGTGCTGTACGTGCTGGTCACCTTTTTCCACCTGTTCGTTAACGACCTCAGCTCCGCGCTGATGGTACGCGCCGCGCACGGGATGGTGGCCGCCGCGCTCAGCTCGCTGGGGATTTACTACCAAATCCAGGCCTGGCCTGCGAAGCATCGCCTGAAGGCGCTTACCATCGGGATCACCGGATCGTCGCTCGCTATTCCGCTGGCGCGTCTGTTTTCCACTGAGCTTCTCCAGCTGGACGAGTGGCGCGGGCTCTATTTCTTTGAACTGGGGCTGGCGCTGATCTCCCTAGCCTGCGTAATCGCCTTAAAACTGCCGCCGGGTGACCGACGCAAGGTCTTCGAGAAGAAAGACTTTGTCACCTTCTTTTTACTGGCTCCCGGAATGGCCCTGCTCTGCGCCGTGCTCTCTTTAGGCCGTCTTGACTGGTGGTTCGAGGCGCCGTGGATCGGCTGGTCGCTGGCGCTATCGCTGGTGCTGATTGTTTCCGCCATCGTGTTTGAACATAACCGCGCCAACCCGCTGCTGAACACCCGCTGGCTGTCGAGCGGCAGCATCGTTCGCCTGGGGCTGATCATGCTGCTGATCCGCATCGTGCTGGCGGAGCAAAATACCGGCGTCATCGGCTGGCTGCAGTACGTGGGGTTACAGAATGAGCAGATGACCCATCTGGCGTGGTCCATTTTCGCCGGGATCGTCTGCGGGATCGTCACCAGCTGCCTCACCATCAAGCCCACAAAGCTGGCGTGGCCGATTATCACCTCTCTGGCGCTGATGATTGTTGCCTCGCTGCTGGACAGCCAGTCCAATAACCTGACACGCCCGGATCAGCTGATGGTCAGCCAGTTCCTGCTGGGCTTCGGCAGCGCCTTCTTCCTGGCGCCCGCCATGCTGGCCGCCATTGGCGGGGTCATTGCCGACCCGCGTAACCTGGTCAGCTTTTCGGTCATGTTTGGCATGAGCCAGAACCTCGGCGGCCTGCTGGGATCGGCGATTCTCGGCACCTTCCAGACCTGGCGCGAGAAATACCACTCCAGCCTGCTGGCGGATCAGCTCACCACGCTTAACCCGCTGGTCAACGAGCGGATTCAGCTTTATACCCAGATGTATAAAAGCCTGATTGGCGACAGTACGCTGCTGGGAACGCAGGCCATTACCCAGCTACAGACGGTGACCACCCTTGAGGCAAATATTCTGGCCTATAACGATACTTATCTGCTGACGGCAAGCATCGCTGCCGCCACGCTGGTCTGGATTTTATGGCGCTTGCTGCGCCTGCGCATTACTGCCCGTATGGCGCTGAAGAACGCCACCGGCAACAAATAATTGTAATATTTCTGGAGAGTTTATGAGTCAGCAGGATGCCGCCAAAGAGCAGGCCAACACCCGCAAAAATGTGCGCATTGTTTCCGTTTTCACCGCCGCTGCCATCGGTATTGTCGGCGTGCTGGTCATTCTTTACGCCTGGCAGCTGCCGCCGTTTACCCGCCACGCGCAGTTTACTGACAACGCCTACGTGCGCGGCCAGACGACGTTCATCAGCCCCCAGGTAAACGGCTATATCACCGAGGTGAAGGTTCAGGACTTTGTGCAGGTCAAAAAAGGCGATCTGCTGTTGCAGATCGATGACCGCATCTATCGTCAGCGCGTCCATCAGGCCGAGGCGCAGCTGGCGATGAAAATAGCCGCGCTGAATAACAACCTGCAGCAGCGGAAAAGCGCCGAAGCGACCATTGCCAAAAATGAAGCCGCGCTGAAAAATGCCCGCGCCCAGAGCCTGAAAACCCAGGCGGATTTAAAGCGCGTGAAGGATCTGACGGCGGATGGGTCGCTTTCCATTCGTGAGCGCGATGCCGCGCTGGCCAGTGCGGCTCAGGGCAGCGCAGATATCGACCAGGCGAAAGCCTCGCTTGAGATGTCGCGTCAGGATCTGCAGACGGTGATTGTGAACCGCGGCGCGCTGGAGGCAGATGTTGAAAACGCCAAAGCGGCGCTGGAGCTGGCGCAGATTGACCTGCAAAACACCCGCATTATCGCCCCGCGCGACGGCCAGCTCGGCCAGATTGCCGTGCGTCTCGGCGCGTACGTGACCGCCGGAACGCACCTCACTACGCTGGTACCGCCGCAGCACTGGGTGATTGCCAACATCAAAGAGACCCAGCTGGCGGAGCTGCGCGTCGGTCAGCCGGTGAAGTTTACCGTCGATGCCTTAAACAACAAAGCGTATCAGGGCCGCGTAGAGAGCATCTCGCCGGCGACCGGGGTTGAATTCAGCGCGATTACACCGGATAACGCCACCGGGAACTTTGTCAAAATTGCCCAGCGTATTCCGGTGCGCATTGAGGTGCTCGGTAAGCCTGAAGAGTCTGCGCTGCTGCGTCCGGGTATGTCGGTCCAGGTGACGATCGATACGCGGGAGGCGAAGCCATGATCCTTCGCCCGACAGCCGCTCTGGTGCTGGCGGTTACGCTGGCCGGATGCCAGTCCGTCGACGTAAAACCGGCGCAGCCGACGCTTCACATCCCTGCGCAGTGGAGAGCCGCCTCCGGCCCGGCCAGCCCGGCGGAGCAACTCTGGTGGCGCAATTTTCATGACAACAACCTCAACCGCTATGTGGACCAGGCGCTAAAAAACAACAGCGACGTGCTGATCGCGCGGGAACGAATTAACGAGTATCAGGCGCGGGTCTTTGCCGCCGACGGCAGCCTGTTTCCTTCGCTCGACGCGGGCGTAACCGGGACGCGCGCCCGTTCTCAATCCGCCGCCACCGGGTTGCCGGTTTACAGCACGCTGTACAGAGGCAGCCTGACGGCGAGCTATGATGTTGATATCTGGGGCGTCAACCGCAGCGCGGCCAATGCCGCCGAAGCCTCGCTGGAGGCGCAAAAAGCCGCCGCCGCGGCTGCGGATCTCACCGTCGCCTCGTCCGTTGCCTCCGGGTACGTCACTCTGCTCTCGCTTGATGAACAGCTGCGCGTGACCGAATCCACGCTGAAATCGCGCGAAGAGGCGTTTAAGCTTGCCAAACGCCAGCTTGAGACGGGCTACAGTTCGCGCCTGGAGCTGATGCAGTCGGATTCCGAGCTTCGCTCAACGCGAGCGCAGGTGCCCGTGCTGCGGCATCAGATTGCGCAGCAGGAGAATGCCCTGAGCCTGCTGCTGGGAAGCAATCCCGGTGCGGTAGCGCGTAGCGAAAGCTTTGCGGCGCTGACGCCGCTCACGCTGCCGTCACAGCTGCCCTCCACGCTACTGAATCGTCGGCCGGATATCGTGCAGGCTGAGCGACAGCTGGTCGCGGCTGATGCCTCGCTTGCCGCGTCACGCGCCAGCCTGCTGCCGTCGATCAATCTGACCGCAACCGGATCGATCCAGGATCGCACCCTTTCCGGCCTGCTGGATAACCCGCTCCAGCTCTGGAGCGCAGGCGGCAGCATTCTCGCCCCGCTGCTGAACCGCCAGGCGCTGAACGCGCAGGTGGATATTTCCCAGTCCCAGCGTAACCAGGCGCTGTATGCGTATGAAAAAACCGTGCGTAACGCGTTTGCCGAAGTGAACAACAGCCTTGATGCCATTACGCGCTATCAGGAACAGCTGACGGAGCTGCTTGCCCAGCAGGATGTGGCCCGGGAGACGCTGCGCATTGCGCAGAACCGCTATCGCAACGGTTATTCATCCTATCTTGACGTGCTGGACGCGCAGCGCACGCTGTACTCGGTCCAGACCAGCGTGGTGCAGGTCAAAAATAACCTGCTGCTGGCGCAGATTGATTTGTATAAAGCACTGGGCGGAGGATGGGTCAGTGCCTGAAAACCTGCCCGGTGGCGCTTTGCTTACCGGACCTGCATTTCGCACCCGTAGGCCGGGTAAGGCGTAGCCACCACCCGGCAATCCCTCTTAAGGAGTCAATCTATGCAACAACAATGGTCTGCAGTAGATAATTACATGATTTCTTCGCTTATCCCTGAGGATGAGGTTCTACAGAAGGTTCTTGAGAACAATAAACGCGCCGGGCTACCCGAACACGATGTTGCGGCCAATCAGGGACAGCTGCTGGCGCTGTTCGTGCGCATGACGCAGGCAAGACGCATTCTTGAGATCGGTACGCTGGGTGCCTATAGCTCTATCTGGATGGCGCGCGCCCTGCCGCCGGACGGAAAGCTGATTACGCTCGAGGCGGACCCAACGCATGCTGATGTTGCCCGCCAGAATATTCGCCTCGCGGGGCTGAACGATCGTATTGAATTAATTGAAGGCCCGGCGCTGAACTCGCTGGAGAATTTCGGTGACGTTCCGCCGTTCGACCTGATCTTTATTGATGCCGATAAGCCAAACAATCCCGGCTATCTGGAGTGGGCGCTGCACTATTCCCGTCCCGGCACGGTGATTATCGGCGATAACGTGGTCCGCGACGGCGAGGTCATTAACGGGCAAAGCGACGACGCGCGCGTGCTGGGCGTGCGGCGTTTTATCGAGATGACGGGGGATAACCCGCGCTTAACCGCCACCGCACTGCAAACGGTGGGGGTTAAGGGATGGGATGGGTTTACGCTGGCGATTGTGAATGGGTGAAGGCATCAGCCCGACCCTCTCCCTGTGGGAGAGGGAGAAAACCGGGCAAGGACGTTAAGCGGAAATCTGCTCCATCGCCTGCAATATACGTTTATCCGAAATCGGATACGGCGTACCGAGCTGCTGGGCAAAGAAGCTGACACGCAGCTCCTCGATCATCCAGCGGATCTCCTGCACATCTTCATCGTCGCGGCGCGCCGGCGGCAGCTTGTTTAACCACTGCTGCCACGCCTGCTGCACGCTTTCGACCTTCAGCATCTGCGCGCGATCGCGGTGCGGATCGATCGCCATTTTCTCCAGCCGTTTTTCAATCGCCTGCAGATAGCGCAGCGTATCGCCCAGACGCTTAAAGCCGTTGCCGGTGACAAAGCCGCGGTACACCAGTCCCGCCATCTGCGCCTTCACGTCCGACAGCCCCAGCGCCATGGTCATATCCACGCGCCCCTTCAGGCGCTTGTTGATATTGAACACGGCGGTGAGGATCTGCTCGACCTGTTTGGCTATCTCCACCACGGTGTCGTTCAGCTCGGCGCGAACCTTGTCATGCAGCTTCGCAAAACCTTCTTCCGTCCAGACCGGGCCGCCCGCCTCGTGGATCAGCTTGTCCACGCCGCAGGAGATGCAGTCGTCAATCAGATCCAGCACTTTGCCGTACGGGTTAAAGTAGAGCCCCAGCTTGGCTTTGTTCGGCAGCTTCTCGTGCAGATACTTGATGGGCGACGGGATGTTGAGCAGCAGCAGGCGGCGCAGCCCGCGCCACATCATCTGCTGCTGTTCCTGCGGGTTATCAAACAGTTTGATCGACACGCTGTCACGTTCGTCCACCAGCGCCGGCCAGGCTTTGACCTTATAGTTGCCGCGCTTCTGCTCGTAGCTTTCCGGAAGCTGGCCAAAGCTCCAGATATGCAGCCCGCTCTGCTCGATGCCGTCGTCCGCCACCGCAGAAAGCGTCTCCTGAACTTTGCCTTTCAGCGCCTCTTTCAGCTCGCTGAGGGAACGCCCTTCCAGCAGCTTTTTGTTTTTATCATCCACCACGCGGAAGCTGATTTTCAGGTGATCGGGCACCTGATCCCAGTTCCAGTCTTCGCGGTCGATGGTGGTGCCGGTCATGCGGCGGAACTCACGCTCTAGCGCGTCCAGCAGCGGCAGTTCCAGCGGCGTGACGCGGCCCAGAAACGCTTCCGCATAATTTGGCGCTGGCACAAAATTGCGCCGCACCGGTTTCGGCAGGGATTTGATCAGCGCAATCACCAGCTCGCGGCGCAGGCCGGGGATTTGCCACTCAAACCCGCTCTCGTCGACCTGGTTTAACAGCGGCAGCGGAATGTGGACGGTTACGCCGTCCGCGTCGGTGCCCGGTTCAAACTGGTAGGTCAGACGCAACTTGAGGTTGCCCTGATGCCAGAAGTTCGGGTAGTCGAGCTTGCTGACCGACTCCGCCCCCTCTTTAATCAGCATGCTCTTTTCGAAGTTGAGCAGGTCCGGCGTCGCTTTGCTGGCCTTCTTCCACCAGCTGTCAAAGTGGCGGGCGGAGATCACATCATGGCTGATGCGCTGGTCGTAAAACTCAAACAGCGCCTCATCGTCCACCAGAATGTCGCGGCGTCGGGACTTGTGCTCAAGCTCTTCCACCTCGGCGCGCAGCTTCAGGTTTTCACGGAAGAACGCGTGGCGCGTCTGCCAGTCCCCCTCCACCAGCGCGTGGCGGATAAACAGCTCGCGGCTGAGCGCCGGATCGATCTGGCTGTAGTTGACCTTACGCGCGGCGACCACCGGCAGGCCGTAAACGGTCACTTTTTCGGTCGCCATCACCGCGCCCTGCGCGCGCTCCCAGTGCGGCTCGCTGTACGAGCGTTTCAGCAGGTGCTGCGCCACCGGCTCAACCCATTCAGGGTCGATGCGCGCGGCAATGCGCCCCCACAGGCGGCTGGTTTCTACAAGTTCCGCGACCATGGTCCACTTCGGCGGCTTCTTGAACAAGCCGGAACCCGGGAAGATGGAGAAACGCGCGTTACGCGCGCCGGTATATTCCTGCTTATCCGCATCCTTCATCCCGATATGGGACAGCAGGCCAGTCAGCAGCGCGATGTGAATTTCACGGTACTCCGCCGGTTCACTGTTCACCGGAATGCCCAGCTCTTTCACCACCTGGCGCAGCTGGGTGTAGATATCCTGCCATTCACGCACGCGCAGGTAGTTAAGGAAATCCACGCGGCACTGGCGGCGGAACTGGTTCGAGGAGAGCGCTTTCTGCTGCTCGCCGAGGTAGTTCCACAGGTTCACAAAGGCGAGGAAATCGGACTCTTTGTCGTGGAAGCGACGGTGCTTTTCGTCCGACGCCTGCTGTTTGTCCATCGGACGCTCGCGCGGGTCCTGAATGGAGAGCGCCGAGGTGATGATCATCGCCTCGCGCACGCAACCGTGCTTTTGCGCTTCCAACACCATGCGCGCCAGGCGCGGGTCGACCGGCAGCTGGCTGAGCTGGCGGCCCAGCGGTGTCAGCTTATAGATGCTCGCCTGCTCGTCGGTGGTAATCGCCCCGAGCTCTTCCAGCAGACGCACGCCGTCCTGAATGTTGCGCTTGTCCGGCGCTTCCACAAACGGAAACGCCGCGATGTCGCCCAGCCCCAGCGCGGTCATCTGCAGGATAACGGACGCCAGGTTGGTGCGCAGAATTTCCGGGTCGGTAAACTCCGGGCGCGACAGGAAATCGTCTTCGGAATAAAGACGAATACAGATCCCTTCCGACACGCGGCCGCAGCGGCCCTTACGCTGGTTAGCAGACGCCTGGGAGACCGGCTCAATCGGCAGGCGCTGAACCTTGGTGCGGTAGCTGTAGCGGCTGATGCGCGCCGTGCCCGGGTCGATCACGTATTTAATCCCCGGTACGGTCAGCGAGGTCTCCGCCACGTTGGTCGCCAGCACGATGCGGCGTCCGCTGTGTGGCTGGAAGACGCGGTTCTGTTCGCTGTTGGACAGGCGGGCATACAGCGGCAGGATCTCAGTGTGGCGCAGGTCGCGCTTGCTGAGCGCATCGGCAGTATCGCGAATTTCGCGCTCGCCGCTCATGAAGATCAGGATGTCGCCCGCGCTCTCGTTGCCCAGCTCGTCAACGGCGTCGAAGATGGCCTGCAGCTGATCGCGCTCGGTATCGTCCGCCTCTTCCACAATCGGGCGATAGCGCACTTCCACCGGATAGGTGCGGCCCGACACTTCAATAATCGGCGCATTGTTGAAGTGTTTTGAGAAGCGCTCCGGGTCGATGGTCGCGGAGGTAATGATGATTTTCAGATCAGGGCGACGCGGCAGCAGCTCTTTAAGATAGCCAAGCAGGAAGTCGATGTTCAGGCTGCGCTCGTGCGCTTCATCGATGATGATGGTGTCGTACTGCATCAGCAGGCGGTCCTGCTGTATTTCCGCCAGCAGGATACCGTCCGTCATCAGCTTGACCATGGTGTTGTCGCTGACGTGGTCGCTGAATCGTACCTTGTAGCCGATGCAGCCGCCCGGCTCCGACTGCAGCTCTTCGGCAATACGGTTCGCCACGGTGCGCGCCGCCAGACGACGCGGCTGGGTGTGGCCAATCAGCCCCTTCACCCCGCGGCCCAGCTCCATACAGATTTTCGGCAGCTGGGTGGTTTTACCTGAACCGGTTTCCCCCGCGACAATCACCACCTGGTGATCGCGGACGGCCTCAAGGATGTCCTGTTTCTTCTGACTGACGGGCAGGTTTTCCGGGTAGGTGATCGCAGGACGCGCGGCTTCGCGCAGCACAACCTTCCCTGCCGCCTGTTCAATCTCTTTGGCCATCTCCTGGTAAATGGCCTGTTGTGCATCAGGATTTTTAACCTTCTTCACGCCGTGCAGCCGGCGGGAAAACCGCTGTTTATCGCGCAGCATCAGGGAATCAAGCTGTTGCAGGAGCATCGGGAAGGTGATTTTGGGTTGTTCTGTCATAGCGTTAACGGGCAGTGCTCTGCCGGATAAAATCTCTTTTTAATGATTGCTATAGAGTACCACATTGACGCTTTTAGCGCCTTATTCAAAAAATTCGAACATAGGCTTCGATATATTGCGCTATCTCTGTGGCAGGATTGTGAATAAAGTGTCAACAAGCAACGGGGCACCCCCCTTCAATCAAATGCAACAACAGGAATCACCCATGAGCAAAGTATTAGTTTTGAAATCCAGTATTCTGGCAGGGTACTCTCAGTCTGGTCAGCTGTCTGATTACTTCGTTGAACAATGGCGTGAACAGCATTCTGCAGACGAAATCACCGTGCGTGACCTGGCAGCAAACCCCATTCCTGTCCTGGACGGCGAGCTGGTTGGCGCGCTGCGCCCAAGCGATGCGCCACTGTCCCCGCGTCAGCAGGAAGCCCTGGCCCTGTCCGACGAGCTGATTGCTGAGCTGCAGGCGCACGACGTTATCGTCATCAACGCCCCAATGTACAACTTCAACATTCCTACCCAGCTGAAGAATTACTTCGACCTGGTGGCGCGCGCTGGCGTAACCTTCCGCTACACCGAGAACGGCCCGGAAGGTCTGGTAAAAGGCAAGCGTGCGATCGTCCTGACCAGCCGTGGCGGTATCCATAAAGATACCCCAACTGACCTGGTTGCGCCGTACCTGAGCCTGTTCCTGGGCTTCATCGGCATTACCGACGTGAACTTTGTGTTCGCGGAAGGCATCGCTTACGGTCCTGAAGTGGCGACCAAAGCGCAGACCGACGCGAAAGCCGCCATCGACAGCCTGGTAGCCGCGTAAGATTTCCCCCTCTCACCGCCCGGTGGGAGGGTTTTTCTTTTCCCCGCATTTCGCTATCATCCGCATCCACTCTCCAGCTGGGCGGCCTGATGTCTGCGATTATCGATTCTTTTATTGCCCCACCGTGTCACGACGACATTGAGATCCTCTGGCAGGATGATCATCTGCTGCTGATTAATAAGCCTTCCGGCCTGCTCAGCCTCTCGGGCAAAAACCCGCAAAACCTCGATTCTGTCCATTATCGTCTGGTCCAGACGTTCCCCGGCTGCACGCTGGTACATCGTCTGGATTTCGGCACGTCCGGGCTGATGGTGGTTGCGCGCAATAAGGCCATCAATGCGGCGCTTTGCCAGCAGTTCAGCCAGCGCAGCGTGGAGAAAGTCTACAGCGCCCTGCTTTATGGACATCTGGGAAACGACGAGGGAATAATAGACGCGCCCATTGCCAAAGACCCGGCGCTGTTCCCGCTGATGTCGATCTGCGCCATCAACGGTAAACCCGCCCGTTCCCGCTATCGGGTGGTGGAACGTTTTTATCGGGGAACAGGAGTGCCGTTAACGCGGGTGGAACTGACGCCGGAAACCGGGCGAACCCACCAGCTGCGCATCCACTGCCAACAGCTGGGGCACCCTATTCTGGGCTGCGATCTGTATGGCGGTCTTGACGCGCCGGGGGCTAAGGAAACGCCCCGGCTGATGCTGCATGCCAGCGAGCTGAATTTTATTCATCCCGTGAGCGGAGAGCCGGTTAACGCCCGCCACGCCGCCCCGTTTTGAACGCGGTTTACCACATCAAATCGTCAGGAATTTTGAAGTCCGCGTACGGATCGTCTTCGTCGTGCTCTTCCTGACTGAGCGCGCTGTTTAACACGATGCTGTCGGCATCGCGCTGGGCAATTTTATCAGCCACCACCGCCGGAATGATCGCGTATTCACAATCGCCGTTTGCATTGAGCACCAGGCGCGCAATGGCCAGACGGCCGTTGATCAGCTGGGTTTGCGTCTGCTTGTCGACCTCAATTTTTTTGATCAGATTACCGTCGGTGAAGTTAAAGGTGATGTTACCCTTCGCCACGGTGATGCGGTTCATCTCGATCAGCTGCTTCACCTGCGCTTTAAACTCTTTAGCGAGTACGGCCTGCTTCTGCTGCTCGCTCAGCAGCTTGTCTCGCTCGATCTGCGCCTTCTTGTTCTCTTCTACCGCTTCCCGAGCCTCACGTGCCTGAACGCGTGATTTCTTTGCCGTGCGCTGCACTTTCGCCGCTTTCTTGCTGCTGACCAGGCCCGCTTTCAGCATCTGCTCTTGTAAGGTGAGTTTTGTCATGATCGTTTCTAAACCGGTTGGAAATTTTGGGGATTATAGCGGGAATTGAGTAAAGAGTGCGACATTAGGAGAATCGTAGGCCGTGTAAGCGCAGCGCCACCCGGCAAGAAAGGCAGCAACACCGCGAGCATTACACTTCATGAACTTCGCTCATGTTGCATTGAAATTAAGTCACTTCCCCTACGCCGCGGGCTCAGGCATAAATTATGCATTAGTAACTTCTTAGCAACATGAACTTAGGATGCATAACCACAATGAGCAAAGCTTTCACATATACCCTTAAGCGCAGTTGCTTCGATGAGAATTACAACCCGTCAGAAAATACGCGTACAACCACCAACTTTGCCAACCTGGCGCGTGGGGAAAAACGTCAGGAAAACCTGCGCAATACGCTGGTGATGATCAACAACCGCTTTAACGCCCTGGCGCGTTGGGATAACCCGACCGCCGATCGCTACGCGGTTGAGCTTGAAATCATCTCTGTCGATTTGAACATTGGCGCGGAAAAGCCGTTCCCGGCCATCGAGATTTTGCAGACGTATATTGTCGACAAAAAAAATAACCAGCGTATCGCAGGCATTGTCGGGAATAACTTCTCCTCTTACGTGCGGGATTATGATTTCAGCGTCCTGCTGCTGGAGCACAACAAGAACCAGCAGCACTTCAGTATTCCGGAAAAGTTTGGCGAACTGCACGGCAATATTTTCCGCCATTTTGTGAACTCGCCGGAATACAAAGAGAACTTCAGAAAGGGCCCGGTGATCTGCCTGAGCGTCTCGAGCAAAGACACCTATCGCCGCACCGGTAACCAGCACCCTGTTCTGGGTATTGAGTACGCGCCGGATGGCGAATCGTTAACGGAACTGTACTTCGCCAAAATGGGCCTGAAGGTCCGCTACTTCATGCCTGAGAACAGCGTGGCGCCTTTCGCGTTCTTCTTTACCGGAGACTTGCTGAGCGATTACACCGATCTGGAACTGATCGGCACCATCAGCACGATGGAAACGTTCCAGAAAATCTATCGCCCGGAAATTTATAACGCGAACTCGGCGGCGGGACTGTTTTATCGCCCGGACCTGAACCAGCAGGATCATTCATTAACCAAAATTGTTTATGACCGCGAAGAGCGAAGCCGGTTGGCGATTGAACAGGGTCGATTTACCGAAGAATATTTCATTAAGCCTTATAAACACATTCTCGAGCAGTGGTCTGATAACTACACGCTTTAATTCATCAAAAAAGGTCTTTTATTATGAAAACATTGCTCCCGACGTCTACGGCTGGCAGCCTGCCTAAGCCGACCTGGCTTGCGCAACCTGAAACGCTCTGGTCTCCGTGGAAATTGCAGGATCAGGAATTACTGGCAGGTAAACAGGATGCACTGCGCCTGTCCCTTGACGAGCAGATCCGTGCGGGAATCGATATTGTCAGCGACGGGGAACAGACCCGTCAGCACTTCGTCACCACCTTTATTGAACACCTGAGCGGCGTCGATTTTGAAAATCGCCAAACCGTGCGCATTCGTAACCGCTACGACGCCAGCGTGCCGACCGTGGTTTCTGCCGTTGCGCGTCAGAAGCCGGTATTCGTGGACGATGCAAAATACCTGCGCCAGCTCACGGACAAGCCGATCAAATGGGCCCTGCCTGGGCCAATGACCATGATCGACACCCTTTACGACGCGCATTATAAAAGCCGCGAAAAGCTGGCCTGGGAATTCGCCAAAATCCTCAACCAGGAGGCGCGCGAATTAGAAGCCGCGGGCGTGGATATTATCCAGTTCGACGAGCCGGCGTTTAACGTCTTTTTTGATGAGGTCAACGACTGGGGTATCGCCGCACTCGAGCGCGCCATTGAGGGTCTGAAATGCGAAACCGCGGTACACATCTGCTACGGCTACGGCATCAAGGCCAATACCGACTGGAAAAAGACGCTCGGCTCAGAATGGCGCCAGTATGAAGAGGCCTTCCCTAAGCTGCAAACCTCTAACATCGACATCATTTCCCTGGAGTGCCACAACTCCCGCGTACCGATGGATCTGCTGGAGCTGATTCGCGGTAAAAAGGTGATGGTTGGGGCGATTGACGTGGCAACCAACACCGTCGAAACGCCAGAAGAGGTCGCCGACACCCTGCGTAAAGCGCTGCAGTTCGTCGACGCCGACAAGCTTTACCCCTCAACCAACTGCGGCATGGCTCCCCTCTCCCGTCAGGTGGCTAACGGTAAGCTGAAAGCGCTCAGCGCCGGCGCAGAAATTATCCGCAAGGAGCTCGGCGCGTAATTGCCTTACGTTTGCCAGTACGGCGGCGAGCCGAAAAACGCCACGTAATAATCAATCACCGCCCTGACGTTCAGGGGCGGATGACGTGCGTGAGGATAGATCGCCGCAATATTCAGCGGCTCCGTATTGATAGCGCACGCCATTTCCGGCATAAGAGCGACCAGCTCCCCCCGCTGCAGCCTGTCGCCAATCAGCCAGTCCGGAAACAGGACGATCCCCATTCCACCCAGCGCGGCAATGAGCAGCGACTCCGCATTATTGGACGTCATCAGCGGCGCGACGGGATAGTGCACCCAATTCTCCCCCTTGCGTCGCACAAGCCAGCGATTAGGGCCAGACGAACCGCGATACACCAGGCATTTATGCTGGCTCAGCTCGGCCGGGTCGGCCGGTACGCCGTGTTGACGCAGATACGCGGGCGACGCGGCAAGATGGTAGCGCTGCTGCCCGAAGATGCGGGCGTGGAACGTCGAGTCCGTCAGCGTGCCGATGCGAAAAATGAGGTCGGCGGCATCCCGGTGCGGGTCGATAAAGTCATCGGTCAGCGTCAGCTCTATGGTTAACCGTGGATAACGCTCGGCCAGGCCTGCCAGGCCGGGTGCAACGTGCCTCTGTCCAAAAAATACCGGCCCGTTAATGCGTACCGTGCCGGAGGGTTCGGTCGAACGTTCATCCAGCTCCCGACGCGCCTCTTCGAAGTTATCCACCATCGCCCGGGCATAGCGGATAAAAAGATGCCCGTTTTCCGTGGGGATCACCGCCCGGGTATTGCGATAGAACAGCTGCTGGCCGAGCGCGTCCTCAAGCTGATGAATAATCCGCGACACCTGCGAGGCAGAAATTCCCTCCCGTCGCGCAACGACGGAAAAGTTCTGCGTTTCATAGACGGCAATAAACAGCAACAGTGAGCGAAGGTTCATGCTTCCGGCATCTGACATTAATGCATTTCCTGCAAAGGTGTTTCCTGCATTATGGCATTTTTCTCACATGTCTACCGACGTAATCTTCTTCGCCTGATAATGGAGGAAGCATAATGCAGTTTGTATTGATTTTACTGGTGATTGCCGGCGGGATGGGCCTCTCCGTCGAGGCGGGTTTGCTGGGGCCGTTAGGGGGAGAAGTAGGCGATTTATGGGCCACGTTCAGCATTTTCGGGGTCGGCGCCGCGCTGACCTTTCTGCTGATGCTGTTTTTCAGCCCGCGCAACGGTCCGTCGTTTTTCGCACAGCCCGGCTGGCAGCTGCTTGGCGGCGTGCTGGGTCCTGTTTACGTTGTCATTCTGACTATCGCCACCCCCGCTATCGGCATCGCTCTGACGATGATCGGCATTCTGGCAGGTCAGGTTTTTAAAAGCCTGATCATTGACCACTTTGGCCTGCTGGGTACGCCGCACAGGAAGATAAACGCAAGACGCATCGTGGCGCTGGTTTTTATTATTGCCGCACTGGTACTGGTCGCAAAGGGGTAAACACATGACACTGATGATGATAATTCTCGCCATCTGCGGCGGCGCGACGCTGAGCATACAGGCCGCAATTAATGGACAGCTCGGCAGCAGCGTGGGCGTTTTCAAGAGCGCGTTTCTGACGTTTTCCGTCGGCGCGCTGGTGACCGCCCTGCTCATTTTCTTCTTTGAGCCTAAGCAGACGGTCACGCTGCTGGACGTGCCGAAATGGCAGCTTCTCGGGGCGATGTTCGGCGTGCCCTACATTGTGATCATGGTGCTCGCCGTGCAGCGCATCGGCACCGCCGTCGCCACGGTGGCGGTGATATTCGGCCAGCTCGCCATGAGCATGCTGATAGATAACTTTGGCTGGTTGAACAATCCCGCTATTCCGTTTTCACCGAGCCGTCTGGGCGCGGTGGTGTGTCTGGGGATTGCCCTGTACTTCATTTACTCCAGCAGCAAAACCGGCGATGTTCGCGACTAAGCTTCCGTATTCCGGGTAAAGAACAGCGTCACCGTGGCGACGGTGACGCCAAATTTCTTCATCTCGGTTTTATTGAACAGATGCGTCTCATCCTGCAGGTACATCCAGTCATCAAAGTTTAGCAGCCACGTTTTGCCGTTGGCCTTCACGTTCATGCTGTAATGCCAGTTAAAGGCGTTGCCTGCGGCCTGCCCGGTGGCAATCCCTTCAATATCACCTGCCGTTCCCTCGTAGCGGTCGTTCCCCACGCGGCGAATGTGCCATACCCGCTGCTGCTTCTCGCCGTCGTCGTAAACGAAGCGCTCGTTCAGCGTCAGCGTATCGCCGATGACGTCCCCGGCAATCTCAACGTGAAAGCGGCGGATCTGCTTGCCGCTGCGATCCTGCACCATGCCCCACGCTTCGGTTTTGCCCTGGAAGTAGTGGAAGATATCAAGCCGCGGCTGCTGCTGACGATACTCGGACACCTCCGTACTGCAGCCGGCCAGCAGCATCGTGAATGCCAGCGCCAGCGTCAGGATTCGTTTCATTTTTTGCCTCCGATTAGCTGCTGACGCAGCTCAGGATATTGCGTGCGGGGATCGAGCCAGATGGCCAGAAAGCGGGTGCTGAACGCTTCTGACTGGCGCGGACCGAGCGGAATAAAAGATTTTTGCGCCGACGACGCGCGGTACCAGAACTGCCCCTGCTTATCGTTGAGAACAAAAGCCAGCTGTGAACCCGGTCGGACATCCGGCCACAGGGACTGGAGCATCCTTAGCCAGGCTTCACTTTGCGGTTCCTGCGTCAGGATCCCCTGCGCCTGCCACTGGTCGCGGGTCGCCTCAACCAGTTCATCGCGATCTATGTCGCGCGCGTAGGTAATAATCAGCGCCTGATCCTGATCGTCCCGGCTGTAACGGCCATCCGGCGTGCGGAGCTGAGAGGTATAGACCGTGAACGGCCCCCAGGTCAGCGTGGCGTCGCCCACCTTGCGCCAGGCCAGCCAGTCGGCGGCCTGAGCACCAGGAACAACCAGCATGAGCCAAAACAGCAGAACCGCAGCCCTCATTTTTGTCTCCCCATTAGCAGGTGGAAAAACAGCATCAGCACCAGCCAGCCCGGCGCCATCCAGCTGACGACGATAAAGGTTGGCTCCAGAAACGTGATGGCGCCCAACCGCTCGCCAATCAGGTAGGCCACCGGGCCTCCCACGGCCGCCAGCAGGGTCAGCAGCCAGCCGGGTAACGTGGTGGTACGCGCAAGCTGCGTCCAGACCACGGCGAACATCAACCACAATGCCACCATCCAGAGTGGCATCAGGGAGTCGCCCGTGAAGGCAATCAGCCCCGTCAGCGCCCAGAGCGCATCCAGCAGGCTGCCCGCCGCGGCCAGCCCAATGGCGTAAAGACGGTATGCTGACGGCAAGAGCAGGCACGCCAGGATCGCCAGCCCGAGCCAGATAATCAGGCCCTGTTCGCGAAACAGCACTACCAGCGCCCAGTAGAGATCGAACGCGACGGCCAGCAGAAAGACCTGAAGGTAGCGTCTCATACGCGCTCGGCGGTCAGCTGCACCACGCTGATAGTTCGGGCGTTAAACCCGGCTTCGCAGTAGCCGAAGTAGTACAGCCACATGCGGCGAAAGCGTTCATCAAAGCCAAGCTTTTCAATCTCCTGCCAGGCGTGGACAAAGCGCTGCCGCCAGTGGGCCAGCGTGCGGGCGTAGTCCGGTCCCATGTCGAAGAGATTGCGCACCACGAAATCGGTGTGGCGCGTCATCAGCTCGTTCATCGCCGTAATGCTCGGCAGGAAGCCGCCGGGGAAAATGTAGCGCTGGATAAAATCGACGCTTTTGCTGTAGTCGCGGTAGCGCTGGTCCTGGATGGTGATGGCCTGAATCGCCATCCGTCCACCGGGGCGCAGCCGCGCCTGACAGGTACGGAAGAACGTGGGCAGATAGCGTTGCCCGACGGCTTCAATCATCTCTATCGAGACCAGCTTGTCGTACTGCCCGGTGAGGTCGCGATAGTCGCAGAGCAGTACCTCAACCCGATCCTGCAGCCCGGCGCGGGCAATGCGCTCGGTCGCCCAGATATATTGCTCCTGCGACAGCGTGGTAGTGGTCACCCGACAGCCGTAGTGACGGGCGGCGTATTCCGCCATCGCCCCCCAGCCGGTGCCAATTTCCAGCAGGTGATCACCCGGGTTTAGCGCCAGCTGCTCGCACAGGCGAGCCATTTTGGCCTGCTGAGCCGCCGTCAGATCCTGCTCGTCCGCGGTAAACAGTGCGCTGGAGTAAAGCAGTTCCTTATCCAGAAAATGGGCATAGAAAGCGTTGCCCAGATCGTAATGGGCGGCAATATTTTCGCGGGCCTGGGTACGAGAGTTGCGCCGCGTCCAGTGGCGCAGCCGCTCCAGCGGTCGGCCAAGCAGCCGGAACCCGTTCTCCAGACGACCAAGCACCTCGCCGTTGAGGGCCAGGATTTGCAGAAGCGGCGTAAGCTGCGCAGTCTCCCATTCGCCGTCCATCCAGGCTTCTGCGGCGGCAAGGCTCCCGCCCGTTAAGACGCGCCAGTAGACGCCGGGCGTGAGGATCTGCACGTCGGCGTGCAGCGCGGAGGATGTCTCGCCAAAATGGAAGGTCTGCGCCCCTTCACGCAGGGTGAGTGAGCCGCCGCGAATGCCGCTTAACAGACGAAACAGCAGCCATCGCGCGATGCGGACGTTGCGCGGGATATCGGGTTCTAGCGCAAAGACGGGATCGGTCATGAGCGTTCACTCCTGCTGACGGGATGGTTATACAGCGGCACGCGCTTGAGCCATAGCCTCAGCGCCTGCCAGTAAATGGCGAAAACGGTTTTCAGAGTCATCAGCGGGATGCGCAGCAGCAGCGCGCGCAGCGCCGGGCGGGTCAGAGGCTCCCGGCGCAGGGCCAGCGTGGCGTCAAAGACCTTCGCCTCCTGATGATTTTCAATGTGCATATGCAATGTGTTGTCCGGGTTGTTGAAGCGCCAGTGGTAGACCATGTCCATCGGGTTGAAGGGGGAAACGTGAAACGCTTTTTCCGTGGGCCGGGCATTTTGCCCGTCGACCGCGTAATAATGGCGCTCGTTCCACGGCGTGTTGCGCACCTCCGCCAACACCCAGCGAAGCGTGTTTTCCTGGTCATAGCAGTAGTAAAAATTGACCGGATTGAAATGAAACCCGAAGTAGCGCAGCTGCGTCAGAAGCATGACCCGCCCTGCGGGACGTTCCCCGGTCAGGCTCTCCAGCCTGTTCAGCACGTTCTCTTTAAGCGGCGTGCCGAGCGGATAGTCCGCGTCATGGAACGCGGCGGCGGCAAAGCGGTTGCGCCGCACGCCGACGGATGCCAGCAGCGGCAGTTCATCAAGATCCAGCCAGGCCATAAAAACGCCGTAGCTGAATTCATGCGTTTTCGGCTGAAGGCGGCGGTGGCGCAATACGCCGTGATAGAGGCAGCTGTTCATGTCAGTTCCCCTCCCCGGCGGCTATTTCATTGACAACGTCCAGCGCGCTGCGCACGCCGTCTTCATGAAAACCGTTGTACCAGTAAGCGCCGCAGAACCAGCTCCGGTGATTACCGTTGATCTCCCCACGGCGCGCCTGCGCATGCCAGCTTTGCGGGTTAAACAGCGGATGCTCATAGACAAAGCGTTGCAGGACGAAGCGTTCATCCACCGACTCGTCCGGGTTCAGGGTGACGCAGAACAGTGGGCTGCCCGCAGGCAGACCCTGCAGAATGTTCATGTTGTAGGTGACGCAGGCGCTGGCCTGCTCCTGCGCGCTCAGGCGGTAGTTCCAGCTGGCCCAGGCGCGCTGCCGCACCGGCAGCCAGCGCGGATCGCTGTGCAAAACAACCTCGTTGCGCTGCCAGCCGATATCGCCCAGCACTTCGCTCTCCGCGGGCGTAGGATCCTCAAGCATGGCCAGCGCCTGGGCGGAGTGGCAGGCAAATATCACCTGGTCGAAGGTGTGGCTGCCGTTTTCAAGCTGGAGCGTGACCCCGTGCGCGTGGCGGCTCACCCGCAGAACAGGCGCGTTCAGGCGCAGCGTCAGGCGGTCGCCCAGTTTTTCCAGCATGGCGCGGATATACTCCCGTGAGCCGCCCGGCACCACGTACCACTGCGGACGCTGGGTGATATCCAGCAGGCCGTGGTGATGAAAGAAGCGCAGGAAGAGCGGCAGCGGGAAACGCTTCATCTCCTGCAGCGACGACGACCAGATCGCGGCCCCCATCGGCAGAATGTAGTGGCGCGCAAAAAACGGTGTGAAGCCGTGCTGGTCCAGAAACGTCTGCAGCGTGGCGTTCGGATCGACTTCCCCTTCAAGGGCCTGTTTCGCCAGGCGGTTAAAGCGGACGATGTCACCGAGCAGCCGCCAGAATGCCGGATTTACCAGGTTTCGGCGCTGGGCAAACAGCGACGTCAGCGTGTGGCCGTTGTACTCAAGCCCCGTCTCGGGGTTGTGTACTGAAAAGCTCATCTGTGTTTTTTGCCCGCTGATGCCGAGCTCGCTGAGCAGACCCATAAAGCGCGGATAGGTGCGGTCGTTGTAGACAATAAACCCGGTATCGATCGCGTATGTGCCCTGGGGCGTTGAGACGTCAACCGTCGCGGTATGGCCGCCGGGCGTGGTGCCCGCTTCAAACAGGGTTACCTGATGATGCCCTGCCAGCCGCCAGGCGCAGGTCAACCCGGCGATGCCGCTGCCGATAATTGCAATGTTCATGAGCGCACCATCCTGCGCAGCAGCGTGCGCTGCAAAAATGCGGGCAGCCCGGAGAGCAGCCGCAAAATAAGGCCAAACCCGGCCGGAAACGCGATATGCATTTTGCCCTTTGCCAGCCCGGTACGGATCGCCTTGACCGCTTCGTCAACGCTCACCCTACCCGGCATGGCAAAATCGTTTTTGCGCGTCAGTGGGGTATCGACAAATCCCGGAGAGACGACCGTCACGGCAATCCCCTTTGGCTCCCAGTCCAGACGCAGACTGTCGGCAAACCAGCTCAGCGCCGCTTTGGACGCGCCGTAGGCCTCTGCCCGCGGGAAGGGAAGCCAGTGAGCCATCGAGCTCACCAGCACCACGCGGTTACCGGCAACCAGCTGCGGCTGCAGCGCGGCCAGGCAGTTCACTGGCCCGAGAAAATTGGTGGTCATGACCCGCTCCACCAGCGCCGCATCCACCACGCCGCCGTCGAGATATTCGCAGGTACCGGCGCAGAGAATAACCAGATCGGCGTAAACGCCGCTCAGCGCCTGGCGACAGGCATCCCTGTCTGTCATATCGAACGGGCGAACGGTGAGACTGGGGCAGGTCTGATGCAAAACTTCCAGACGCGCCGGATCGCGCCCGCAGGCAATCACGTGGTAGCCGTCAGCGGCAAAGGACTTCGCCAGCCCCGCGCCGATGCCCGAGCTTGCGCCGGTAATCAGCACCGTCTTCATGATTTGACCCTCCGCTTCACGCCGCGTACCGCCCAGCCCAGCAGAGGGAGGTGTTCGTAGATCATCTCTCCCGCATCGTAGAAGTCCCGCTGACGCGTGATGAGATTGTTTTCGGTGTCCACCACCGAACATCCGGGCAGTTCAAGCGGCTCGCCTCCGGCAATGCGCGGATGCGACCAGTGCATTACCCAGGTGACAACAAACCGGTTCCCGCTGCACAGCGGCGGATCGATGACAAAACGGCACTTCTCGACGTTTGCCAGCAGATGGGTGAAATAGCGCTGAAGCGCGAAAATACCGTTGTGCTCGCCGAACGGATCGATAAGGGTGGCATTCGAATGGTAAAGCCCGACCAGCGCGGTCGGCGGCTGGCTATCCAGTGCGGCGTAGTACTCAATAAACCGACTCACGACAGAGGGCAAAGTGCTCATGGGTCACATCCTGGCTGTAAACAACGTGGCGTAATCGCTGTCTCTTATACACATCTGACGCTGCCGACGACGGA
>NZ_JAAQOK010000067.1:0-20096 GCF_011683705.1 Enterobacter sp. 725m/11
CTCTCTCCGTCGTCGGCAGCGTCAGATGTGTATAAGAGACAGGAAATAAACGATGGAAAAACAAAGGGGAATACATACAATCGACGGATTTTGATTTGAATGTTGATTTCAATTTATCAGTTGACTTGACAGATAGAGCAGGTATTGCAACTTATTATAAAGGTGTAAGGTTTGAATTAAATAAAAGGTTTAAATTCCTAACGGGATATTTAGACATATTTTCACATGATGCTGGTTATTGGCTTACCATAGACCGAAGAAAAGGAAGGGCGGATAGAAGTGAGGAACTAGAAGAGTTAATAGGAAAAATTTGTTTCAAACATATGGAGTATATTCGTTCTAATACAAAAGATAATGCATTGGCGGATTTTTATTTATATTCAATGTATGGCTCTACGATAGATCAGCTTTGGAAAAGTTATGAAATATGCGATAATGAGTTATCTACTTACTTAGATGGTGATGAACCCATAATAATTGTTGATGATCCTATGGGATATGATGATGAATATGGATTATATAGGCTATCCCCAGTTTTCGATGTTTTAGGTTTATTGATCAAAAGAAGGAAAATTTCCATCTCTGTCTCAGAACTTACAATAAATACGAGGAAAAATGAAGAAGATAGTACTATATCTTACAAACTTCACTTAGTTGATGATTCTAAGGGTAATGTGGAAATTGAACCAAGTATATTTAAGTATTTAATCGATGATTATTTATTCGAAAGCCAAGCTGTGATGCCATGTTTTAATGAAAAATATAAGCAAATAGCTATTAATAAAGATAATCTACCAAAAAATGTGATTGATTTATTGCCATTTGCAAATTGGGTTAAGGATTTTATTTTTCTGCCACTAAAAAAATATGATGTTTTAGGTGACGATGTAAAAATTATTTTTAATTATTATAAAACTCACTCATTAACAAGTATGAATGAAGAATCATTTACAGAACTTTATTTAGATTGTTGGTCTTATATATAGTTAGCCTCGTTATATATAGACAGGGGATTTATTTTATACCACATCCCCCAGCGCCTCTTCTAAGTCATACCAGCGAAACGCAAAACCGGCCGCTTCCAGCCGTTTTGGCAGCGCGCGCTGACCGCCCAGTACCAGCACGGACGCTTCGCCCATCAACAGGCGAATTGCCGTCGCAGGCACGCGTAATATCGCCGGGCGATGCAGGGCATGCCCCAGCGCGTGGGCAAACTGTTCATTTCGCACCGGATACGGCGCAACCATGTTAAACGGCCCGCGCAGATCGTTATCCAGCAGCCAGATAATGCCGTTCACCATATCGTCGATATGGATCCAGGCCAGGTACTGTCGCCCGTTGCCGATCGGCCCGCCGAGCCCCAGCCTGAAGGGCGGAAGCATTTTACCCAGAATGCCGCCTTTCGGCGCAAGCACTACGCCGGTACGCAGCAGGCAGACGCGGGTATTATCGCTTTGCGCCGCGCAGGCGATGCGCTCCCACTGGGCGCAGAGTTTATGGGTGAACTCGTTGTGGGGCGGCTCTTCCTCGGTCACCACCACTTCGCCGAGATCGCCGTAATAGCCCGTTGCAGAGCCTGAAATCAGCACCGACGGCGGGGTCTGGCTGTTGCGAATCAGCTCAACCAGTTTCTCAGTTATGTTCCAGCGGCTGCTGCACAACCGCTGTTTCTGCTCTTCGGTCCAGCGCTTATCGGCGATGGGTTCACCCGCAAGGTTGATGACGGCGTCGAAGCCGTCCAGATTCTGCCGATCGGCCAGCCCTTTCCAGATATCGACCCCCGCGCCCAGCACCTGGCGCGCTTTCTCCGGGCTGCGGGTCACTACGGTAATGTCGTGATGCAGCGCCTGCAAACGCGCAATGAGATGGCGCCCAATCAGGCCTGTACCGCCGGTCAGCAGAATCTTCATACAACCTCCAGGTTTACGCCTGGCGTCGCCAGCTTAACGTCATGGAGACGGAGTCGGCATAGCGCAGGGCGTGAAGTTTATCGATCTCTACTTCAGCATAAGTGACCCAGTGATGATCGCGTGCGATATCGAGCACATCCTGGGTTAATTTCTCCAGCAGCGAGAAGCGGTTGTTTTCCACGTACTGGATGATGTTTTTAGTGATCGTGCGATAGTTCAGCGCGTCATTGATGTCTTCGCTGGCCCGCGCTTTGTCTGCCGGGTAGTGAATCACCACATTAATGACAATATCCTGACGGTTGGCAATCTCTTCCTCTTTGATACCAATGAACGTGCGCAAGCGTAAATTTTTTATACGAATAATAGCGTCTGGCTGTGACATTGCAGGTCTTCTCCGTGTCAGTATTTCCCGCCCATAATACATGAGAGCCTCTCAGCCACCCAGCCTCATAGGTGATTAAACCTGCTGGATTTTTTGCATTGCGCGTTCGGTGGCCGGGCGGGTCCGGATACGCTCAAACCAGTTGTTCACCGCCGGGTAAGACGCTAAGTCAATCCGGTGTTTATCATGCGTATTTACCCACGGCCAGCAGGCGATATCGGCAATGCTGTAATGGTCGCCCCCGAGCCACGGCGTTTTCTCCAGCCGCTGGTTCAGAACGCCGTAAAGACGCTGGGTTTCAACCTGATATCGCTCAATGGCGTAGGGAATGGTCTGAGGCGCGAAGGCGGTGAAGTGGTGGTTCTGCCCCAGCATCGGCCCAAAGCCGCTTGACTGCCAGAAAAGCCACTGCAGAGTGTGGTGACGCTCGCGCAGTTCACCGCTCAGCAGCTTGCCGGTTTTCTCTGCCAGATAAAGCAAAATTTCACCGGATTCAAACAGGCTTAACGGCCTGCCTCCGTCCGCCGGCTGGCTATCAATAATGGCCGGAATTTTATTGTTGGGCGAGATAGCCAAAAACACAGGGTTGAACTGTTCGCCTTTGCTGATATCCACGCGGATGATTCTGTAATCCAGTTCGGCTTCTTCGAGAAAGAGGGTGATCTTGTGGCCATTTGGGGTAGGGGCGTAATAAAGGTCAATCATTCTCAACTCCTGTCCATGCGAATAGTGGTGCCATGACAAATGAGTATAGGTGCTTGTTGTAAATCGTGAGTTTTCATCAAGTGACAGCGAAGCAAAGAGATTATATGTTGAGTAAAAACCGATCAGCCGATGAGGATGTTATGAACCAGCCCGTAATTACGTTGTGGTCCGATGCAAATTTCTTTTCTCCCTATGTTATGAGCGTTTACGTCGCGCTGGCCGAAAAGGGGCTCTCTTTTACACTGAAGACCGTCGATCTCGACGGTGGTGAACACCTCAAACCCCAGTGGCAGGGTTACGACCTGACGCGACGCGTGCCGGTGCTGGAACTGGATGGTTTTGCACTGAGCGAATCCTCGGCGATCGATGAATATCTGGAAGATCGTTTTGCGCCGCCGGAGTGGGAGCGCATCTATCCTCACGATCTGCAAAAGCGCGCCCGCGCCCGGCAGATCCAGGCGTGGCTGCGTAGCGACCTGGTGCCGATTCGCGTCGAGCGCTCCACGGATGTCGTGTTTGCCGGTGTGAAAAAGCCAGCGCTCAGCGCAGAAGGCGTCGACAGCGCGCAAAAGCTGATTGAAACTGCAGCCTCGCTGCTCGCTCACGGCAACCCGAACCTGTTCGGTGAATGGTGTATTGCCGATACCGATCTGGCGCTGATGCTGAACCGTTTGATCCTCAACGGCGATGAGGTCCCTCAACTGCTGGTGGACTATGCGGCGTTCCAGTGGCAGCGAGCCTCCGTACAGCGCTATGTGGCACTCTCCGCTAAGCGCGCGGGCTGATAAGCCCTGACGCTTCAGGTATGATAAGGGGAGTTTTTTTACCAGGGAGTGACGGATGAAACTGATGTTTGCGTCAGATATCCATGGATCGCTGCCCGCGACCGAGCGAGTGCTTTCTCTGTTTTCGCAAAGCGGGGCCCAATGGCTGGTGATTCTGGGGGATGTGTTAAATCATGGTCCGCGTAATGCGCTGCCGGAAGGCTATGCCCCGGCGCAGGTGGCGGAAAAGCTTAACCCGTTTGCCTCGCGCATTATCGCCGTTCGCGGTAATTGCGACAGCGAAGTCGACCAGATGCTGCTGCATTTTCCCCTTACCGCGCCATGGCAACAGGTTCTGCTGGAAAACAGCCGCCTGTTTCTTACCCACGGACACCTTTTCGGCCCGGATAATCTCCCGGCGCTCGCGGCTGGCGATGTCCTGGTTTACGGCCATACTCATATTCCGGTGGCTGAAAAACGCGGTGAGATTTATCACTTTAATCCGGGGTCGGTCAGCATCCCGAAAGGCGGATATCCTGCGAGCTATGGCCTGCTCGATGGAAATACCCTGAGCGTTATCGCACTTAATGATCAGCAAGTTATTGCGCAGGTAGCGATTAATCCGTAAGTTACACCACAACTGCAAACGCGCCGAAAGAGCGCTTAGACGAGAAGGTTTCCCGATGGTGGAGCAGAATCATTTGGCAAGTACTGAATGGGTTGACATTGTCAGCGAAGAAAATGAAGTGATCGCGCAGGCGAGCCGCGAACAAATGCGTGCAGAGCGACTGCGTCACCGTGCAACGTACATCGTTGTGCATGACGGCATGGGCAAGATTCTGGTCCAGCGCCGCACGGACACCAAAGATTTTCTTCCGGGCATGCTTGATGCCACCGCAGGCGGCGTCGTGCAGGCCGATGAAGTGCTGCTGGATTCCGCACGCCGTGAAGCGGAAGAAGAGTTAGGTATCGCCGGGGTGCCGTTTGCCGAGCACGGGCAGTTCTATTTCGAAGACGAACATTGCCGCGTCTGGGGTGGACTGTTTAGCTGCGTTTCCCATGGGCCTTTCGCCCTGCAGGAAGAGGAAGTGAGCGAAGTCTGCTGGATGACGCCGGAAGAGATTACCGCCCGCTGCGACGAGTTCACGCCGGATTCGTTAAAAGCGCTGGCGCTGTGGATGACCCGCAACGCCAAAAACGAATCCGCTAAGCCGGAAAACAAAGCGGAAAAAGAGGAAGAGGCTGAGTAAGCCTTAACAGCTTTCCCGCAGGCACAGGCTGGACGCGATGGGTTTTTGGTCGCGCCAGTCTCCGTCATTCAGACGTTCCAGTAGCGCTTTACCTGCCTCAATCCCAATCTTTCGATGCGGTACCGCCATCGTCGTCAGCGGCGGCTGGCAGACGCGGCTCACATCGCTATCGCCAAAGCCCACGACAGCCAGATCGTCCGGCACTTTAATGCGTCGACGCTGACACTCATACAGCGCGCCGCAGGCCAGCTCGTCTGATACGCACACCAGCGCATCCAGCTCCGGCCACGCCAGCAAGAACTCTGGCAGTTGTGCCGCGCCGGTCGAGAAGCTCGGCGGCATCGCCGCGTTAATCACCCGGTTTGGCGACAGATGATGGCGCAGCATCGCCTTGTACCAGCCCTGCAAATGCTGCTGGAAAATCCACTGCTCCTGGTTGGCGCACAGCAGGCCGATATTCTGGTAGCCGCGCCTAATCACCATTTCTGTCAGCTCGTACATGGCCGCCACGTTATCGATCCCGATATTCATATCGATCGGATCGGCGCGCATCGCACCCATCTCCATTACCGGAATCGAGGCGTTTTTCAGCCAGTGGCGAACAGTGTCGGTGTGCTCGACGCTGAGCAAAATCGCGGCGGCGATATTTGACGCCAGCAGGGTCTCAAGCAGCTTCTCTTCCTGCTCAAGCCGATGCTGGGACTCTGCCAGCATGATCTGGTATCCGGCGGGCTGCAGCACCTGCTGTAGGCCCGCAAACATTTCAGAGCAACCGGCTTCGGAAAGGTTGGGAACAACCATCGCAATCGTCCATGAGGACGCGGATGCCAGTGCGCTGGCGGCGAGATTGGGCATATAACCCAGCTCCTGCACCGCAGCTTCAATTTTTTCACGCAGTTTATCGGAAACCTGTTCGGGCGTGCGGAGCGCACGGGAGACGGTCATCGTGCCGACTCCGGCAAGCTGCGCGACATCAGCGAGCGTGACTTTTCCGGTACTGCGCCGTTTTCGGGTTAAAGACATACACCTTCCTGCTGACCAGACGCGTTCTTTTTTCCTTCATTTCAGGTGACAGGCAGTATACGCCTTAAATCCCTTTTTTTGCTGTGATTTCACACCATGATTACATTTTGATAGCGCTATCACATTTCTGCATGTTGGTAATTGGTAGCGCTATCTTTGTGATCGCGATCGCAGTCAATGATTGATGGGTTGAATAAAGTTTGCCCATCTTTAGCGTTTGGCGGGAGGGAAAATGCTCAAAAAGTGGATATATGATACAACCATCACGCTGCAGGATAGCGTGGAAAGCTGGCCACAGGCGCTGGAGATATGCGCGAAACCGCTGCTGGATCTGCAGGTGATTGCACCGGAATACGTGACGGCAATCATTCAGCAGCACCATACGTTAGGACCCTATTATGTGCTGGCACCAGGGCTAGCCATGCCGCATGCGCGGCCGGAGGAAGGCGCCAAAGGACTGGGCTTGTCATTACTAAAACTAAAACAGGGCGTCTCTTTTGGTGCCGGAGAGTTTGACCCTGTCGATCTGATTATTATGCTTGCGGCACCGGATAAACATAGCCATATCGAAATGATATCCGCGCTCGCTGAATTATTTTCCAGCGACGAAGATATGGAGAAATTACATCAGGCGAATACCCTGGAGGACATTAAAGCCATTATTGACCGCTTCTGATTTAATTTTTTAATCCGATTATTCACAACATTACGCGCCAGCGTGATGGGGCGTGCTCTACTCAAAATAAGGGGACAACAATGAAAATCATGGCTATTTGCGGTTCTGGCCTGGGCAGCAGTTTTATGGTCGAAATGAACATTAAAAAGGTGCTTAAAAAGCTGGACATTGAGGCCGAGGTTGAACACTCCGATCTCTCCTCCGCCACGCCGGGCGCGGCGGACCTGTTCGTGATGGCGAAAGACATTGCGGCCAGCGCCAGCGTGCCGGAAAGCCAGCTGGTGGTGATCAATAACATCATTGATATCAACGAACTCGAAGCGCAGCTGCGCGCCTGGTTCGACAGACAATAACCCTGATAAGGCGAGGTGGATATGTTTATCCTTGAAACGCTGAATTTCGTTGTCGATATTTTAAAAGTCCCTTCGGTGCTGGTGGGTTTAATCGCGTTAATTGGTCTGGTCGCGCAGAAAAAAGCGTTTTCTGATGTCGTAAAAGGCACAATTAAAACGATTCTCGGCTTTATTGTACTGGGCGGTGGCGCCACGGTGCTGGTGGGGTCGTTAAACCCGTTAGGCGGCATGTTTGAGCACGCTTTTAATATCCAGGGCATTATTCCAAACAATGAAGCGATTGTGTCGATCGCGCTGGAAAAATACGGTGCCTCGACCGCGCTGATCATGGCCTTCGGCATGGTGGCGAACATTGTCGTCGCGCGCTTTACCCGCCTGAAGTACATCTTCCTGACCGGGCACCACACCTTCTACATGGCGTGCATGATTGGCGTGATCCTGACGGTCGCAGGCTTCGAGGGAGTAGGGCTGGTATTTACCGGTTCGCTGATCCTCGGCCTGATTATGGCCTTTTTCCCGGCGATTGCGCAGCGCTATATGAAGCGTATTACCGGCAACGATGAGATCGCCTTCGGTCATTTCGGTACGCTGGGCTACGTGCTGTCCGGCTGGATTGGCAGCAGGGTCGGCAAAGGCTCGCGCTCCACCGAAGAGATGAACCTGCCGAAAAACCTCAGCTTCCTGCGCGACAGTTCGATCTCCATCTCCCTGACCATGATGATTATCTACCTGATCATGGCGGTAAGCGCCGGGCGTGAGTACGTCGAGGCCACCTTCAGCGGCGGGCAAAACTACCTGGTCTACGCCATCATCATGGCGATCACCTTCGCGGCGGGCGTGTTCATCATCCTGCAAGGCGTGCGCCTGATTCTGGCGGAAATCGTCCCGGCCTTTACCGGCTTCTCGGAAAAACTGGTGCCGAACGCGCGTCCGGCGCTGGACTGCCCGGTGGTCTACCCGTATGCGCCAAACGCGGTGCTGATTGGCTTCCTGTTCAGCTTCCTCGGGGGAATTGTGGGGTTGTTGATCTGCGGTCAGTTTAGCTGGGTGCTGATCCTGCCGGGCGTAGTGCCGCACTTCTTCACCGGCGCAACGGCAGGCGTGTTCGGTAACGCCACCGGTGGACGCCGCGGGGCAATGATAGGCGCCTTTGCTAACGGCCTGCTGATTACTTTCCTCCCGGTCCTGCTGCTGCCGGTACTGGGTGCGATTGGCTTTGCTAACACCACCTTCTCGGACGCCGACTTCGGCGCGGTCGGGATTGTGCTGGGCAACCTGGCGCGCTTCCTGTCACCGCTTGCCATCACCGGGCTGGTTGTGGCGCTGTTCGCGCTGCTGGTGGCCTACAACATCTTCGCGAAAAACAAACCTGCGGGTAGTAACGCGCAGGAAAATACCGGAGCCAAATCATGAATGAGAACGAGATAACCGAACTGGCGCGTCAGATCCGTCTTGAAACCCTCAAATCCCTGACGCAGCTGGGCTTTGGGCACTACGGCGGCAGCATGTCCGTGGTGGAAACCCTGGCGGTGCTGTACGGCGCCGTGATGAAGATCGACCCGGCGGATCCGGACTGGCCTGAGCGCGATTACTTTGTGCTGTCGAAAGGTCATGCAGGCCCGGCGCTCTACAGCACCCTGGCGATTAAGGGCTACTTCCCGGTTGAAGAGCTGAGCACGCTGAACCAGAACGGCACGCGTCTGCCCAGCCACCCGGACCGCCTGAAAACGCGCGGCGTGGATGCCACCACCGGCTCGCTGGGGCAGGGGATCTCCATTGCGGGCGGTATGGCACTCTCGCACAGGCTGGCCGGGCGACCGAATCGGGTCTTCTGCATCGTTGGCGACGGCGAGCTGAACGAAGGCCAGTGCTGGGAAGCGTTCCAGTTTATCGCTCACCATCGTCTGAACAACCTGACCGTGTTCGTGGACTGGAACAAACAGCAGCTCGACGGCGAACTGGACGAAATCATCTGTGCCTTCGACCTTGAGGGCAAATTCCGCGCCTTTGGCTTTGATGTGGTGACGGTCAAAGGGGATGACATTCCGGCACTGCTGAAGGTGACTTCAAGGGTACCGGAGGCCGATGCGCGTCCGCGGGTGGTGATCCTCGACAGCATCAAAGGGCAGGGGGTGCCGTATCTGGAACAGCTCAGCAACTCGCACCACCTGCGATTAACCGCGGAGAGCAAAGCGGCCCTCAATGAGACGATTCGCCAACTGGAGGCTTCACATGATTAAGGTTGCACCGGCAGGACAGAAAGACGCCGTTGAGATGCGCAAGGTCTACGCGGGCTTTGTGGCAAAGCAGATTGAGGCCGGCAGCGAGATTATCGCCCTGGAAGCGGACCTGATGAGCTCAATGGCAATGGACGGCGTAGCGCGCGATTATCCGCAGCACGTGATTAACTGCGGCATTATGGAGGCCAACGTCATCGGCACTGCGGCGGGGCTGTCGCTCACCGGCCGTAAGCCGTTCGTGCACACTTTCACCGCGTTTGCCAGCCGCCGCTGCTTCGACCAGCTGTTTATGTCCCTGGACTACCAGCGCAACAACGTGAAGGTGATTGCCTCGGATGCGGGCGTGACGGCCTGCCACAACGGTGGGACGCACATGTCCTTCGAGGATATGGGCATCGTGCGCGGTCTGGCGCATTCGGTGGTGTTGGAAGTCACCGATGCGGTGATGTTCGAGGATGTGCTGCGCCAGCTTATCGATCTCGAAGGCTTCTACTGGGTGCGCACCATCCGCAAGCAGGCGCCGAGCGTCTATGCGCCGGGCTCAACATTTACCATTGGAAAAGGCAACGTGTTGCGCGAGGGAAGTGATATCACGCTGATTGCCAACGGCATCATGGTGGCGGAAGCGCTGGAGGCGGCGCGCCAGCTTGAACAGGAGGGGGTAAGTGCGGCGGTCATCGACATGTTTACCCTGAAGCCTATCGATCGGATGCTGGTGAAAAACTATGCCGAGAAAACCGGGCGTATTGTGACCTGCGAAAACCACAGTATTCACAACGGTCTCGGGTCAGCGGTGGCGGAAGTGCTGGTGGAGACCTGCCCGGTGCCGATGCGTCGCGTGGGCGTGAAGGAGCGTTACGGCCAGGTGGGCACACAGGACTTCCTGCAAAAAGAGTATGGCCTGACGGCGCATGACATTGTGTCGGCGGCGCGGGAGCTGCTGTAATAAAAAAAGGCGACCGTGTGGTCGCCTTTTTGTTGCCCGGTGGCGCTGGCGCTTACCGGACCTACGGTTCTGTAGGCCGGATAAGCGAAGCGCCATCCGGCAAAACATTACTGCTGCTGCGAAGACTGGATCGCCGTCAGCGCGATGGTATAGACGATATCGTCAACCAGCGCACCACGGGACAGGTCGTTTACAGGCTTGCGCATGCCCTGCAGCATTGGCCCGATGGAGATCAGGTCGGCAGAACGCTGTACCGCTTTGTAGGTGGTGTTACCGGTGTTCAGATCCGGGAAGATGAACACGGTAGCGCGACCTGCAACCGGCGAGTTCGGCGCTTTGGATTTCGCCACGTCAGCCATGACCGCGGCGTCGTACTGCAGCGGGCCGTCGATCATCAGATCGGGACGTTTTTCCTGCGCAATACGGGTCGCTTCACGGACTTTCTCTACGTCGCTACCTGCACCAGAGGTGCCGGTGGAGTAGGAGAGCATTGCTACGCGCGGCTCGATACCGAAAGCGGTCGCGGAGTCCGCAGACTGGATAGCGATTTCTGCCAGCTGTTCTGCGGTAGGATCCGGGTTGATCGCGCAGTCGCCGTAAACGTAAACCTGTTCAGGCAGCAGCATGAAGAATACGGAAGAAACCAGAGAGCTGCCTGGTGCAGTTTTGATCAGCTGCAGCGGTGGACGGATGGTGTTCGCCGTGGTGTGAACCGCACCGGAAACCAGGCCGTCAACTTCGTCCTGCTCCAGCATCAGCGTGCCCAGCACCACGTTGTCTTCCAGCTGCTCACGCGCAACGGCTTCGGTCATGCCCTTGTTCTTACGCAGCTCAACCAGACGGGCAACGTAGCTTTCGCGGACCACTTCAGGGTCAACGATTTCGATGCCAGCGCCCAGCTCAACGCCCTGAGAGGCCGCCACGCGGTTGATCTCATCCGGGTTACCCAGCAGCACACAGGTCGCGATGCCGCGCTCTGCACAGATAGCCGCCGCTTTAACGGTACGCGGTTCGTCGCCTTCTGGCAGAACAACGCGTTTGCCCGCTTTGCGCGCCAGCTCGGTCAGCTGGTAACGGAAGGCTGGAGGAGACAGGCGACGGCTGCGCTCGGAGGTCGCCGTCAGGGATTCGATCCAGTCTGCATTGATGTAGCCGGCAACGTATTCCTGCACTTTCTCGATACGCTCGTGGTCATCAACCGGCACTTCCAGGTTGAAGCTTTGCAGGCTCAGAGAGGTCTGCCAGGTGTTGGTGTTCACCATGAAGACTGGCAGGCCTGTCGCGAACGCACGTTCGCACAGCTTGCTGATGCGCGCGTCCATTTCGTAGCCGCCGGTCAGCAGAATTGCACCGATTTCCACGCCGTTCATCGCCGCCAGGCAGGCAGCAACCAGCACGTCCGGACGGTCTGCGGAGGTCACCAGCAGGGAACCTGCGCGGAAGTGCTCCAGCATGTGCGGAATGCTGCGCGCACAGAAGGTCACGGACTTCACGCGGCGGGTGTTGATATCGCCTTCGTTAACGATGGTCGCGTTCAGGTGACGCGCCATATCAATTGCACGGGTGGCAATCAGATCGAAGCTCCATGGCACTGCGCCGAGTACAGGCAGCGGGCTGGATTCCTGCAGCTTTGCCGGATCAACCTTGATGACTTTCGCTTTGGAAGAGTCGTCGAAGATTTCGGACAGGTCAGGACGCGTACGGCCCTGTTCATCAACCGGTGCGTTCAGTTTGTTAACGATCACGCCGGTGATGCTGGTGTTTTTCGCGCCGCCGAAGCTGCTGCGCGTCAGTTCGATACGCTCTTTCAGCTGCTCTGGGGTATCAGTCCCCTGAGACATCACGAAAACGATCTCTGCGTTCAGGGTTTTCGCGATTTCAAAGTTCAGGGACTGGGCAAACTGGTGTTTGCGGGTCGGGACCAGGCCTTCAACCAGCACCACTTCCGCGTCCTGCGCGTTAGCGTGGTAGTTGGCGATGATCTCTTCCATCAGCACGTCTTTCTGGTTGCTGGAGAGCAGAGACTCAACGTGGCTCATCTTCAGCGGTTCAGCCGCAGGAAGATTGGAATTCTTACGCACGATGGTGGTGGTCTGGTCTGGCGCATCGCCACCGGCACGAGGCTGGGCAATAGGCTTAAAGACGCTCAGACGAACGCCTTTGCGTTCCATAGCGCGGATCACGCCGAGGCTGACGCTGGTCAGGCCGACGCTGGTTCCGGTAGGGATCAGCATAATAGTACGGGACACGGTTTATCCTCTTTCGTTACCGCCGCGTTGGGCGGGTTACAAAACAGCACCGCCAGCATTGCTGGCGGTGTGGAATCAGGCAGTCAGGCGGCACGCGTCTTGCGCGATGACCAGCTCTTCGTTAGTTGGGATAACGATAGCCGGGCGGGTGCCTTCTTTGTTGATGAAGCCAGACTTGCCGAAGCGGGCAGCCAGGTTACGCTCGTGATCGACTTCGAAGCCCAGAACGCCCAGTTTGCCCAGGGACAGTTCACGTACCATTGCCGCGTTCTCACCGATGCCACCGGTGAAGATAACCGCGTCCAGACGACCGTCCATCAGCGCGGTGTAAGAACCGATGTACTTCGCCAGACGGTGGCAGTAAACGTCCATTGCACGCTTAGCGTCTTCTTTGCTGTCGTAGTTGTCTTCAACGTAACGGCAGTCGCTGGTGACTTCGGTCAGACCCAGTAGGCCAGACTCTTTGGTCAACATTTTGTTGATGTCGTCAACGCTCATGCCCAGAGTGTCGTGCAGGTGGAAGATGATCGCCGGGTCGATATCACCGGAACGGGTACCCATCACCAGACCTTCCAGCGGGGTCAGACCCATAGAGGTATCAACACATTTACCGTTGCGGATAGCAGAAACAGAACCACCGTTGCCCAGGTGGCAGGTGATGATGTTGACTTCTTCAACTGGCTTGTTCAGGACTTTTGCGGCTTCCTGAGTCACATAGAAGTGGCTGGTGCCGTGCGCGCCGTAGCGACGTACGCCGTGCTCTTTGTACAGGCTGTACGGCAGGGCATAGAGGTAAGACTCTTCCGGCATGGTCTGATGGAACGCGGTGTCAAACACGGCCACGTTTTTGTCTTTCAGATTCGGGAAGGACTTCAGCGCTTCAGCGATACCGATCAGGTGCGCCGGGTTATGCAGCGGAGCAAAAGAGGCAGAGTCTTTGATGCCCTGGATAACAGAGTCGTCGATGACAACGGAGCTGGTGTATTTTTCGCCGCCGTGGACGATACGGTGACCAATCGCAGTCAGCTGAGCAGACAGTTCTGGTTTTTGTGCCAGAATAGTGTTAACGATAAAGTTCAGCGCTTCACTGTGAGCGGCGCCTGCACCTAAAGCCGCTTCTTGTTTGCTGCCGTCCATCTTCCACTTGATACGTGCTTCAGGCAGATGGAAACATTCGGCCAAACCAGAGAGGTACTCGTCACCGTTGAGCGCATCGATGATGGCGAATTTCAGTGAAGAGCTACCGCAGTTCAGAACCAGTACTAACTTACTCGACATGGAAGTACCTATAATTGATACGTGGCTAAAAAAACGTCAATGAGCCTAAAAGCGTAACGCAAGCTGACCCAGACGTTTATGATTAACATCATGCCAAACGAACATTCTGGCAGGATGGAAGAAATACCTATGATTTTAAGCCATTTTGAACATTTTTCAGACAATGGCATAATATGCGATAATTTGACGAGTTAACGCTTCTCGTCTACGGCCCTATCAGGCTGGCACAGAATACCCGATACGGGGTAGCGATGACAAAATATTTTGAACGTTGTCATAGCCTGTTGTGGTTTTGCACAAAAATTTTAATTTTTATATGTGAAGTTGAGGTACAGCCATGTCGACACCCGAAATCCCGTCCGTGAGCTTTTTCAGTCTGTTTCGTCGGGGACAGCATTACGCAAAGACGTGGCCAATGGAAAAGCGCCTTGCGCCAATGTTTATTGAGAATCGCACGATCCGCGCCACGCGCTATGCGATTCGCTTTATGCCTCCGGTCGCTATCTTTACTCTGTGCTGGCAAATCGCCCTCGGTGGACAGCTTGGTCCTGCCGTCGCAACGGCGCTCTTCGCGTTAAGCCTGCCGATGCAGGGGCTGTGGTGGTTAGGCAAACGCTCCATTACGCCGCTTCCGCCTTCAATTTTACACTGGTTTTATGAAGTGCGTGGAAAACTGGAGGAGGCCGGGCAGGCGCTGGCCCCGGTTGAAGGCAAGCCGGATTACCAGGCGCTGGCGGACACGTTAAAGCGTGCTTTTAAGCAGCTGGATAAAACATTCCTCGATGACTTGTGATTGATCATCGAAACGACTAACAAAAGAAGGCACAGTAACACACCGTTACCGTGTCTTTTTTTACAGTGCAATGCGCTACAGGAGTCGAAAGATGGAAATGACCCATGCTCAACGTCTGATTTTGTCTAACCAGTACAAGATGATGACTATGCTTGATCCCGATAACGCTGCGCGCTACAGCCGCCTGCAAACCATCGTCGAACGCGGTTTTGGTTTGCAAATGCGCGAACTGGAACGCGAGTTTGGCGAGCTGAAAGAAGAAACCTGCCGCATCGTGATCGACATTATGGAGATGTATCACGCTCTGCACGTCTCCTGGACGAACCTCAAAGACCAGCAGACCATTGATGAACGTCGCGTGACCTTCTTAGGCTTTGATGCCGCGACGGAAGCGCGCTATCTGAGCTATGTTCGCTTTATGGTGAACACCGAAGGGCGCTACACCCATTTTGATGCGGGAACGCACGGCTTCAACGCCCAAACCCCCATGTGGGATAAATATCAACGTATGCTGAGCGCGTGGCACGCCTGCCCGCGTCAGTACCATTTAAGCAGCAACGAAATTCAACAAATCATTAATGCCTGACGGAGGTGCGTGTGCAGTGTAAAGGTTTTCTGTTTGATCTGGACGGTACGCTGGTGGATTCGCTGCCGGTGGTGGAGCGTTCTTGGTGCCACTGGGCCGACCGGCACGGCATCGACCATAAGGACGTGCTGAATTTTATCCATGGCAAACAGGCCATTACCTCATTGCGGCACTTTTTAGCGGGGCGTTCTGAGGAAGAGATCCAGGCGGAGTTCAGATACCTGGAGCAGATTGAGGCCACCGACACCGAGGGCATTACCGCGCTGCCCGGGGCGCGCGAACTGCTTGAGCATCTGAATGAAGCGCAAATCCCGTGGGCTATCGTCACCTCCGGCTCTGTTCCGGTCGCGCATGCCCGCCATAAGGCGGCCGGTTTACCGAAGCCTGAGGTGTTCATTACGGCTGAGCGCGTTAAACGCGGCAAGCCGGAGCCGGATGCGTTTCTGCTTGGTGCAGAAATGCTGGGCTTCGCGCCTGCAGAGTGTGTGGTGGTGGAAGATGCGGCCGCTGGCGTGCTGGCCGGGCTGAACGCCGGGAGCCACGTCATTGCCGTTAACGTTCCGGCGGGATCTCCACGCCTGGACGAGGCGGACTTTGTGATTCATTCTCTGACGGCGCTGGCGGTGTCAAAAGCGCCCGACGGAGTTGTAACCGTCTCGCTAAAAATGTAATCCCATGATATAGCCCCACGCTGCTGGGGCTTTTTTATGGCAAAATTTCTCATCTTCCACTGACAAGGATAGGTTGTGAACGGTGAACTGATCTGGGTTCTGAGCCTGCTTTTAATCGCCATTATTCTCTTCGCCACAGGCAAGGTGCGCATGGATGCCGTTGCCCTGTTTGTCATCGTCGCGTTTGTGCTGAGCGGCACGCTCACGCTACCGGAAGCCTTCTCCGGGTTCAGCGACCCCAACGTTATCCTTATAGCTGCCCTGTTTATCATCGGCGACGGCCTTGTTCGCACCGGCGTGGCGACCATCATGGGCGCGTGGCTGGTTAAGGTGGCCGGCAGCAGTGAAACCAAAATGCTGATCTACCTGATGCTGACGGTCGCCGGGCTGGGGGCGTTTATGAGCTCAACGGGCGTGGTCGCTATTTTTATTCCGGTGGTGCTGAGCGTTTCAATGCGGATGCAGAGCTCGCCGTCGCGCCTGATGATGCCTCTGAGCTTTGCCGGTTTGATCAGCGGAATGATGACGCTGGTGGCGACGCCGCCGAACCTGGTTGTCAACAGCGAGCTGATTCGTGAAGGGTTTCAGGGCTTCAGCTTTTTCAGCGTTACCCCGCTTGGGCTGGTGATTCTGGCGATGGGCGTGGTCTACATGCTGCTGACCCGTTTTGCCCTCAAAGGCGACAAACAGGATAAGAATAAAGAGGGGTGGAAGCGACGTACCTTCCGCGATCTGATCAAAGAGTACCGCCTCACCGGGCGGGCGCGCCGTCTGGCCATTCGCCCCGGCTCGCCGATGGTCGGCCAGCGGCTCGACGACCTTAAGCTGCGCGAGCGTTATGGCGCGAACGTGATCGGGGTTGAGCGCTGGCGTCGTTTTCGCCGGGTGATCGTTAACGTGAACGGGGTATCAGAGTTCCGCGCGCGTGATGTCCTGCTGATTGATATGTCAACGGCGGACGTGGATCTGCGAGAGTTCTGTAGCGAGCAGCTGCTGGAGCCGATGGTGCTACGCGGCGAGTATTTCTCCGACCAGGCGCTGGATGTGGGGATGGCCGAAGTGTCGCTGATACCGGAATCGGAACTGCTGGGTAAAACCGTGCGTGAAATGGGGTTCCGTACCCGCTATGGCCTGAACGTAGTGGGGCTGAAGCGTGATGGCGTGGCGATGGAAGGGGCCGTCGTCGATGAGCCGATCCTGCTGGGCGATATCTTTCTCGTGGTCGGCAACTGGAAGCTGATAAGCCAGCTCGGGCAAAAAGGGCGTGATTTTGTGGTGCTCAATATGCCGGTCGAGGAGAGCGATGCCTCCCCGGCGCACAGCCAGGCGCCCCATGCGATTTTCTGTTTGGTGCTAATGGTGGCGCTGATGCTGACCGATGAAATCCCTAATCCGGTCGCGGCCATTATCGCCTGCCTGCTGATGGGGAAATTCCGCTGCATTGACGCCGAAAGCGCGTATAAAGCCATTCACTGGCCGAGCATTATTCTTATCGTCGGGATGATGCCCTTTGCCCTGGCACTGCAAAAAACCGGCGGGGTAGATCTGATCGTAAAAGGCTTGATGGACGTGGGCGGCGGGTATGGACCGTACATGATGATGGTCTGTCTGTTTGTCATGTGCGCCACGATAGGGTTATTTATCTCGAATACCGCGACGGCGGTGCTGATGGCGCCCATTGCGCTGGCGATGGCGAAATCCATGGGCGTGTCGCCGTACCCGTTTGCGATGATGGTCGCGATGGCGGCATCCGCGGCGTTTATGACGCCGGTTTCATCGCCGGTGAACACGCTGGTACTGGGGCCGGGGAATTATAAGTTCAGCGATTTCGTGAAGCTGGGCGTGCCGTTCACCGTGCTGGTGATGGTGGTGTGCGTGGTGTTAATTCCGGTTTTATTCCCGTTTTAGCGTGAGCGCAGAAACGTAGACCGGGTAAGGCGAAGCCGCCACCCGGCTAAAATTACAACGGTGAATCCTGGCTGATCTCGTCCAGCGATAGATGGAAGCTCGGCACAAATACCTGCATGAAGTAGTCCATCTCTTCGCTGCGGCGGGATTCCAGCGTTTTTTCCAGACGCGTTTTCGCCAGTAAAAACTCATTATTGCCCGCAGACAGCTCTTCCAGACACTTCAGATAGGCGCACAGCGCGTCGGCCTGTTTGACCAGCGACTTTTCATCTTCCGTATACTGATGCTCGTCGATGAGCGGTTCAAAGATATCGCGTAGCTCTTCGGGCACCATCTCGATAAGCTTTTGCTGGGCAATCTTCTCGATAGCCTTATATTCCTGAGCAATCTGAGAATTGAAATATTTCACTGGCGTAGGCAGGTCGCCGGTCAGCACCTCTGATGCGTCGTGGTACATCGCCAGCAAAGCGATGCGCTCGGCATTCACCTGCCCGTTAAATTTGCGATTCTTAATGGCAGCCAGCGCATGAGCAACCATAGCAACCTGCAGGCTATGTTCAGACACGTTCTCTGTACGCACGTTGCGCATCAGCGGCCAGCGGTTGATCAGTTTCAGGCGGGAGAGGTGGGCAAAGAAATGGCTCTGACTCATAGGTTACCTTTTGTCTTCACTGCGACAGGACTTCATTGTGCGGGGAGGGGAGGGAAGATGCAAATCAGGCTACCGAAGTAGCCTGATTTTAAGATTACTGATGGTATCCAGAGAGGAATCGCCCGAAGCGGCTGATGGCCATTTCGAGATCGTCTTCACGTGGCAGGGTCACGATACGCACGTGGTCCGGCCACGGCCAGTTAAACGCCGTCCCCTGAACCAGCAGCACTTTTTCCTGCAACAGGAAATCGAGCACCATTTTCTGATCGTCGTGGATATTGAAGCGCTTCGCGTCAATTTTCGGGAACATATACAGCGCCCCGTTCGGCTTCACGCAGGAGACGCCCGGGATATCGTTGATCAGTTCCCATGCGCGGTTACGCTGTTCGTACAGGCGACCGCCAGGGACGATAAACTCGCTGATGCTCTGGTAGCCGCCCAGCGCCGTCTGGATCGCGTGCTGCGCAGGCACGTTGGCGCAAAGACGCATCGACGCCAGCATCTCAAGCCCTTCAATATAGCCTTTTGCGTGCTTTTTCGGGCCGTTCAGCACCATCCAGCCCTGACGGAAACCGGCCACGCGGTAGGTTTTAGACAGTCCGTTAAAGGTGACGGTCAGCAGGTCGGGCGCCAGCGCGGCGATAGAGTGGTGCTGCGCCGCGTCGTACAGAATCTTGTCGTAGATTTCGTCAGCGAAGATGATCAGGTTGTGCTGGCGGGCGATCTCCACGATTTCCATCAGCAGCTCTTTTGAATAGACCGCGCCCGTCGGGTTGTTCGGGTTGATGATCACAATCCCACGCGTGCGAGGCGTGATTTTCGCGCGAATATCGTCCAGATCCGGGAACCAGTCAGAGGATTCGTCGCAAAGATAATGTACCGCTTTACCGCTTGAGAGCGATACGGCAGCGGTCCACAGCGGATAGTCCGGCGCGGGAACCAGCATTTCGTCACCGCTGTTCAGCAGCGCCTGCATGGCCTGAACGATAAGTTCGGAGACGCCGTTGCCGATATAGATATCTTCGACGGTAACGTCACGCATACCGCGCGCCTGGTAGTGCTGCATAATGGCTTTACGGGCGGAGTAAAGTCCCTTTGAGTCACAATAGCCTTGTGCCGTAGGCAAGTTGCGGATCACATCAACCAGAATTTCATCCGGCGCTTCAAAACCAAATGGCGCGGGGTTGCCGATGTTGAGCTTCAGAACCTTGTTGCCTTCTTCTTCAAGGCGTTTTGCCTCTTTCAGAACCGGGCCACGGATGTCATAACAGACGTTATCTAGCTTGCTGGATTTTTCGATAGGGGACATGAACCTTTAACCTTTTCGCTATTATTGCCACTCCCTGCCGTGGAAGTCAGCACGGAATAATGTACTCCCCCCACGCTTCGTTTTGAAGGGTGTGCAGAAGAAGATTTTGTGCTCATAGCGAAATTGTGATGAATCTTTTTAACTATTGACTAACGCTTTCACTGCGTTAACGTCATGTGCAAACCATAAATAAAGGTTGATTATGCTACTGATTTATGTGAATTATGTATATTGTTCTGATGGAAAATAAAAAACGCGCAGACAACAAGCAGAAGTTACGCTGGGTGACATTTCGTAAAACCTGAGTGTTGAAGGGACCTTGCAGTAATAGCCCGGAGCGGCTAAAAGTTAATCATGTGAAATTAATGTTAAGTGTTATTAACTGTCTCTTATACACATCT
>NZ_JAAQOK010000068.1:0-20059 GCF_011683705.1 Enterobacter sp. 725m/11
GGTAATAGGTTGCGCCCTGGGCATCGGTCTCTTCATTTAGTGCCCGATCTGCTTCGCTTTCAGTGGCGAAATTATGATTGATATAGATTACGCCTAAGCTATGCACATCATCCATGTTTCTGGCCTGCCGGCCGTCTATTTTGATGGCTGCCATCGCGTTTGCACTGAGCAAAAGCGCCGCCATTATGGCTACTGCGATTTTTTTCATGATATGCGCTCCACGACTGCGTGCTGTGTGAGGGGAATACTCCTTCTTTAATTCAGCTGATCTCTGATTAAAGTGTAATCATTCCTCCGGCGGGGATGCGTGACCATTTCTGATGCAGTTGTTCAAAAAAACAACGCTTCCTGATGCGATTAATTTTAAATCACCCACTTAGACCAGCTTTACGCTTTGTGCGAATTATTTGTGCAATCAGCTTGAGTTTCCTGGGGGGGGCAAGTATTATGACGCGTCAATTTTTCAGCCGACCTTTAACACGTTCCTTGCCTCCCCGGGCCTCGGCTGACCCAGACAGGAGGCTGAATAATCCGTAAGGAGCAATTCGATGCGTCATTACGAAATCGTTTTTATGGTCCATCCTGACCAGAGCGAACAGGTTCCGGGTATGATCGAGCGTTACTCTGCTGCCATCACTGGTGCAGAAGGTACGATCCACCGTCTGGAAGACTGGGGCCGCCGTCAGCTGGCTTACCCGATCAACAAACTGCACAAAGCACACTACGTTCTGATGAACGTTGAAGCGCCGCAGGAAGTGATCGATGAGCTGGAAACTACCTTCCGCTTCAACGATGCCGTTATCCGCAGCATGGTTATGCGTACCAAAAACGCAGTTACCGAAGCATCTCCGATGGTTAAAGCGAAAGACGAGCGCCGTGAGCGTCGCGATGATTTCGCAAACGAAACCGCAGATGATTCTGATGCTGGGGATTCTGAAGAGTAATTTCTGATGACCAACCGTCTGGCGTTGTCCGGCATCGTATGCAGGGCTCCCCTTCGAAAGGTCAGTCCATCAGGAATTCCGCATTGCCAGTTCGTGCTTGAGCATCGTTCTGTGCAAGAGGAAGCCGGGTTTCACCGGCAGGCGTGGTGCCAAATGCCCGTTATTATTAGCGGACACGAAAACCAGGCCATTACTCACAGTTTAACGGTCGGTAGCGCAGTAATCGTTCAGGGGTTCATCTCTTGCCACAAGGCAAAGAACGGCCTGAGCAAAATGGTTCTGCATGCCGAGCAGATTGATTTGATAGATACTGGAGACTAGCCATATGGCACGTTATTTCCGTCGTCGCAAGTTCTGCCGTTTCACCGCGGAAGGCGTTCAAGAGATCGACTATAAAGATATCGCAACGCTGAAAAACTACATCACCGAAAGCGGTAAGATTGTCCCAAGCCGTATCACCGGTACTCGTGCAAAATATCAGCGTCAGCTGGCTCGCGCTATCAAACGCGCTCGCTACCTGTCCCTGCTGCCGTACACTGATCGTCATCAGTAATCGGGCACGGTCCATTAATACGACTTTAAGAGGATAAGGTAATGCAAGTTATTCTGCTTGATAAAGTAGCAAACCTGGGCAGCCTGGGTGATCAGGTTAACGTTAAAGCGGGCTACGCTCGTAACTTCCTGGTTCCACAGGGTAAAGCTGTTCCAGCTACTAAGAAAAACGTAGAGTTTTTCGAAGCACGTCGCGCTGAACTGGAAGCCAAACTGGCTGACGTTCTGGCGGCTGCTAACGCTCGCGCTGAAGCAATCAACGCACTGGGCACTGTTACCATCGCTTCCAAAGCTGGCGACGAAGGTAAACTGTTCGGTTCCATCGGTACCCGCGATATCGCTGATGCAGTTACTGCAGCAGGCGTTAAAGTGGCTAAGAGCGAAGTTCGCATGCCGAACGGCGTTCTGCGTACCACTGGTGAGCACGAAGTTGACTTCCAGGTTCACAGCGAAGTGTTCGCTAAACTGGTTGTTAACGTTGTAGCTGAGTAATTTTTTACTCTGCTCGCGTCGAAGCGCCGGCCTTGTGCCGGCGTTTTGCTATTTAAAGCTACCGGAAATTCTCTTTTTATCTCGTATGGTAGCTATTCCTGACGCATTCTCTGATAATAAATTGAAACGCAATTTTATTTATGAGATTTGTCATGGATACCGCTCTGCCCACGCCCGTCTTTGCCCGTCGACATGTGGCCTACGCCTGCGCCACGCTCTGCTGCCTGCTTTGGGGGAGCTCGTACCCGGCCATTAAAAATGGCTACGAACTCTTTCAGATCGCGACCGATGATATTCCCTCCAAAGTCGTTTTTGCCGGATACCGTTTTCTGTTTGCCGGTGCCTTGCTGCTGCTGTTTGCGCTGGCCCAGCGCAAACCGATTGGCAGGCTCACGCCCGCGCAGTTTGGCCAACTCACGATCCTCGGGCTGACCCAGACCACCATTCAGTACACATTCTTCTATATAGGACTGGCCTACACGACGGGGGTAAACGGCTCAATCATGAACGCCACCGGGACTTTCTTCAGCGTACTGCTGGCGCACTTTATCTACCACAATGACAAACTCAGCTATAACAAAACGCTAGGCTGTATTCTTGGGTTTGCCGGGGTGATGCTGGTGAACTTTCACAGTGGGTTAAGCGATTTCCAGTTTATCTGGAAAGGCGACGGTTTTGTGGTGCTGGCGGCTTTTATTCTCTCTGCCGCCACGCTTTACGGGAAACGTATTTCCCAGACCGTCGACCCAACGGTGATGACCGGCTGGCAGCTGGCGATAGGCGGGGCTGCGCTGGTTGCGGGAGGTTATGCCACGGGCGGAACGCTGGAAGTGCACAGCATGAAGGCCGTTGCGGTGCTGGGGTATCTGACGCTTCTCTCATCGGTGGCGTTCGCCCTGTGGAGCGCGCTGCTGAAAGTGAACCGGGTAAGCATGATTGCTCCGTTCAACTTTGTCATTCCTGTTGCAGGGACGGTGCTTTCCGCCATTTTCCTCGGCGAAAACATTCTGGATATCAAATACGCGATTGCGCTGGTGCTGGTCTGCTCGGGGATCTGGTGGGTGAATAAACGGAGTGCCTGAGAACAAAAGTGCCGGGTGGCGGCTTCGCCTTACCCGGCATACGCCATTAACGTGCTCTGATGAAACTGCCGTCCGGCTGGCGGGTAAACAGCACCTGCTGACCATTTCCGGTATCAATGGTCAGCCCGGTGACCACTCCGCTGGCGTTCTGGCGAATCTGCACCATCTGGCCGTTCTGTAAGTTGCTCAGCGGTTTACCTGCGCCTTCCACTTTTGCCATGGCATACACGTCGGTCGGCGGCAGGTTGTGGTCGCGGAAAAGCTGTGCCAGGGTTTTGCCCGGCTCCACGCGATAGGAACGCCACTGCTGCTCAATGCCGGTCGGCTGCTGGGTTTGCGGTTCAGACGGCGCTGCGGCCTGCTCCTGTTCATCCTGAACGGGTTCGGGTTCAACAGGCGCGACCTGACCCGGATCGTTAGACGGGGTTACCAGCTGCGTCTGCATCGGCTGCGCGTCAGGCTGCGGCCGCGTTTGCGACTGAAGATCCAGCTGCGCATTGCGGGTGACCGGCGCGGTATCAACATCATCACCGCCGGAAGGAAGCAGGAAGCCCACGATCACCATCAGCGCACCAATGATGATCCCCCTGCGGTGCAGAGGAGGCAGCGGGTCCATAATGCGAAAATTGTCCGGCGCCTGCCAGATTTTCGCCAGGGTAGGTTTCAGTTCAAATCGCCCGGGCATGGCTCTCCTCCTGCTCCGCGTCTTTTATATCCTGTGCTTCGAAGTATAGTTCGCTAACTGCCTGAACGACGTAGCAAACCGGACATCCGTGACATCAGTTCGGGATTAATCCTGGTTGTCTCTATTGTTTCTGTTTCGTCGCGGTTTGTCACCTTAACTTCAGACAAAGTTTTACCCATAAGGGCATGGCTGATATGCTGCCCGCTACTTTAAATGTGATGGAAGGAAAACCCATGACCACCCCGACTTTTGACACTATCGAAGCGCAGGCAAGTTACGGTATCGGCTTGCAGGTAGGACAGCAGCTGAGCGAATCCGGCCTGGAAGGTCTGTTACCTGAAGCGCTGGTGGCGGGTATCGCTGATGCGCTGGAAGGCAAACAGCCTGCCGTTCCGGTTGACGTTGTGCATCGTGCGCTGCGTGAAATCCACGAACGTGCTGACGCTGTGCGTCGCGCGCGCTTCGAAGAGATGGCAGCCGAAGGCGTGAAATATCTGGAAGAGAACCGCGAGCGCGAAGGCGTGAACAGCACCGAATCCGGCCTGCAGTTCCGCGTGATCAACCAGGGCGACGGCGCTATCCCGGCGCGTACCGACCACGTTCGCGTGCACTATACCGGTAAGCTGATCGACGGAACCGTGTTCGACAGCTCCGTGGCGCGCGGCGAACCGGCTGAGTTCCCGGTCAACGGCGTTATCGCGGGCTGGATCGAAGCCCTGACCCTGATGCCAGTGGGTTCCAAATGGGAACTGACCATCCCGCACAACCTGGCTTACGGCGAGCGTGGCGCTGGCGCGTCCATCCCGCCATTCAGCACCCTGGTCTTTGAAGTCGAGCTGCTGGAAATCCTGTAATCGACTTTTCTTATTTCCTCTCTCCGCACGGGGAGAGGAAAATAGTGATAAAACCCATAGTTACGACGGAATCAACATTTTATCTTGCAAACGAAACTGTTGCGTGTATTTTTGTGAGCTGTTTCGCGCTGTATGAGTGATATGACACTCACTTTCAACATATTATTAACATAATATCTAAATCATAGTATTCATCCCGCCGATTCTTACCTAATATCGATAAACCCTTACGAAGGGACCGTCATTTATTTGACGTTTTTAAAGGCCAGAAGAGCCTTAACAACACAGACAGGCATAAACAGGAAAAATTACATGGTAGATCAGGTCAAAGTCGCCGCTGCAGAAGAGGCGACGTCTGAACAGTCGCTACGGCGCAATCTCACAAACCGTCATATACAGCTTATCGCCATCGGCGGTGCCATCGGCACCGGGCTGTTTATGGGGTCGGGCAAAACCATCAGTCTTGCCGGGCCGTCGATCATCTTCGTTTATATGATCATCGGTTTTATGCTCTTCTTCGTGATGCGCGCAATGGGTGAATTGTTGCTCTCGAACCTCGAATACAAATCCTTCAGCGACTTCGCGTCGGACCTGCTCGGCCCGTGGGCGGGCTATTTTACCGGCTGGACATACTGGTTCTGCTGGGTGGTCACCGGCATGGCGGACGTCGTGGCGATTACCGCTTACGCGCAGTTCTGGTTCCCGGGGCTGTCGGACTGGGTCGCCTCGCTGGCGGTGATTATTCTGCTGCTGAGCCTGAACCTTGCCACCGTGAAAATGTTCGGTGAGATGGAGTTCTGGTTCGCGATGATCAAGATTGTCGCTATCGTGGGGCTGATTGTGGTGGGCCTGGTGATGGTTCTGACGCACTTCCAGTCGCCAACGGGCGTTCAGGCGTCCTTCACCCATCTGTGGAATGACGGCGGCTGGTTCCCGAAAGGCATCAGCGGCTTCTTTGCGGGCTTCCAGATTGCGGTGTTTGCGTTTGTGGGGATTGAGCTTGTCGGAACGACCGCTGCGGAAACCAAAGATCCGGAGAAGTCCCTGCCGCGCGCCATCAACTCCATACCGGTGCGTATCATCATGTTCTACGTCTTCGCGCTGATCATCATTATGTCCGTGACGCCGTGGAGCTCCGTGGTGCCCAGCAAGAGCCCGTTCGTTGAGCTGTTCGTGCTGGTAGGGCTGCCTGCTGCGGCGAGCCTGATTAACTTCGTGGTGCTGACCTCTGCGGCATCGTCTGCGAACAGCGGCGTGTTCTCAACCAGCCGTATGCTGTTTGGTCTGGCGCAGGAGGGCGTAGCGCCGAGCGCGTTCGCCAAGCTCTCTAAGCGTGCCGTACCGGCAAAAGGGCTGACCTTCTCCTGCATGTGCCTGCTGGGTGGTGTGGTGATGCTCTACGTGAACCCAAGCGTAATTGGCGCGTTTACCATGATCACCACCGTGTCGGCGATCCTGTTCATGTTCGTCTGGACCATTATCCTGTGCTCGTACCTCGTGTACCGCAAACAGCGTCCGCACCTGCATGAGAAGTCGATCTACAAGATGCCGCTGGGCAAGCTGATGTGCTGGGTGTGCATGGCGTTCTTCGTGTTCGTGCTGGTGCTGCTGACGCTCGAAGATGACACCCGTCAGGCGCTGGTCGTCACGCCGCTGTGGTTTATCGCGCTGGGGTTGGGCTGGCTGTTTATCGGTAAGAAACGGATGGCAGGCATGCGTTAAGCATATTGCCGGGTGGCGCTGACGCTTACCCGGCCTATGTTCGAGGACGTTGTAGGCCCGGTAAGCGCTAGCGCCACCGGGCTTTTTTATTCCCCCGCCAATGCCCGCGGGAACAGCACGTTATTCTCAAGACTGATGTGCTCCATCAGGTCGTCAATCATCTCGTTAATGCCGTTGTACATCGCTTTCCAGGTGGTGCACGCTTCCGGCGGCGGCGTGACGTTGTTAGTGGTGTGTTTGATCACGTCCAGCAGTTCGCCCGCGTCATCGTGCTCGCTTTCCATTACGCTGATAGGTCCCATCGCCTGGCTTCCCATTCCCTGTTTAATCATCGGGAAGAGGATCTGCTCTTCTTTCATCATGTGGCTGGAAAGCTCTTCATGCAGCATGGTCAGGTATTTTGCCAGACCGCGCGGCACGGAAGGCTTGTCGGCATGTACGCGCTCAACTTTCGTTGCCTGCAGGATCAGCTCAGGCAGCTGTTCACGGTGGCGGTCGTGGTAACGCACGATGATATGGTCGATGATTTCCGTGAGCGGGGCGGTGCGCCAGTCTTTTTCAACAGGCTGTTCAGCCAGCAGCGCCAGCTCCGCTTCGATAGCCTCCACGTCCAGTTCCTTGCGCGAGGCCGCTCGCGCCAGCGTTTGCTTACCGCCGCAGCAGTAATCCATATCGTATTTACGGAACAGCGCGGAAGCGCGAGGGATGGAGAGCGCCAGCTCGCCGAGGGGTTGGTCGCGAAAGGCCATAGCAGTTACCTCGTCATTAAAAATATAAGATGCATATTAAATGCATCTTTAAGGCGGCGCTATAACCCTTTAGAGGGAAGGGGTAAAGTGCGATACGGATCACAAAAAAATGTCCCGTTTAACTCTCTGAATGGATTTAGGAAAGTGGTTTAGAAAGTTTTTAAAGGTGGAGAAACAGTAAACAACCCGCCGCGCGTGCCGATAGATACACGTCAGACAAACCTGCATATAACAAAGGCAACGCATGTTTAAACGTATAAAAGTCATTACTCTTCTTATTTCGGTGCTGCTTGTGCTCGGCATCATGCAAGTGATTTCCGCGGGTATCTTTATCAACGCGCTGAATAACGATAAAGACAACTTCACCGTGTCGCAGCTTTCCAGCCAGAACGTGGCGGAATTTACCGACGCCTGGATCAGCCTGAACCAGGCGCGCGTCACGCTAAACCGCGGGATGCTGCGTCTGCAAAGCAGCATGGCCTCTCAGATTAACGGCGGACAGCTGAACGAGCTGGTTAACACCGCGAAAAATCTGCTGGCCAATGCGCAGGTCCATTACGACAAATACTACGCCCTGCCGAATACCCCGGGTCTGGATGAGAACCTGGCCGATCGGCTGGAAGAGCAGTACCGCATCTACTCCGCCACGTTGACGCAAATGAACGTTCTGCTGGGCCAGGGCAACCTGGAAGATATGTTCAAGCAGAATGCAGAACAGAAGCAGACGGCAATGCAAAAGGTCTATCGCGAGTGGCGCGAGGCGCAGGCTGCGCTCACCAGTAAAGGCATTCAGGATAACGAAAGCGACTACAAGCGCATCCTGTGGATCCTTTCTGCCGTCATGATCCTCGTCATTGCGGTGATTATCTCCAGCTGGATCGCCATGCGCCGGGTGCTGCTGCTGCCGCTGGAAGAGGTGATCAACCATATCCGCGCCATCGCGGCAGGGGATTTAACCCAGCCGATTCAGGCTGAAGGCAAAAACGAAATGGCTATCCTGGCGCGCAACGTGCAGGAGATGCAAACCTCGCTGGCGAACACCGTGGGCGTGGTGCGTGAAGGCGCAGACACCATCTATACCGGTGCGGGTGAAATCTCGGCGGGCAGCAACGACCTCTCTTCTCGTACCGAGCAGCAGGCCGCGTCTCTGGAAGAGACGGCAGCCAGCATGGAACAGCTGACCGCCACCGTGAAGCAGAACGCGGATAACGCGCGTCAGGCGTCTCGTCTGGCGCTGGATGCCTCCTCAACCGCGAAGAAGGGCGGTAACGTGGTGGAAGGCGTGGTGCGCACCATGGACGAGATCGCCACCAGCTCCAGTAAAATCGCGCAAATTACTAACGTTATCGACGGCATTGCCTTCCAGACCAACATTCTGGCGCTGAACGCGGCGGTGGAAGCGGCGCGTGCGGGCGAGCAGGGCCGTGGCTTTGCGGTAGTTGCAGGAGAAGTACGCACGCTTGCCCAGCGCAGCGCCCAGGCGGCGAAAGAGATTAAGGCGCTGATCGATGATTCCGGCGAGCGCGTGAACGCCGGCTCGCAGCTGGTGAACGAAGCGGGCGCGACGATGGCGGAAATCGTTAACGCGGTTACCCGCGTGACCGACATCATGGGCGAAATTGCCTCTGCCTCTGACGAGCAGAGCCGCGGTATCGACCAGGTTGGTCAGGCGGTAGCCGAGATGGACCGCGTGACCCAGCAGAACGCCTCGCTGGTGGAGGAGTCTGCGGCGGCAGCGGCAGCGCTGGAAGATCAGGCTGCACGCCTGAACGAAGCGGTAGCGGTGTTCAAAATAACGCGTAATCAGGCGGTCAAAGCGGCACCGGTGAAAACCTATGTGCCAAAAACGCAGCCAGCAGCGACGGCGTCTGAAGCGAACTGGGAAACGTTTTAAAGGCTTGCCCGGTGGCGGCTACGCCTTACCAGACCTACTGTTTTGTAGGCCCTGCAAGCGTAGCGCCGCTGGGCATTACTCACATCTCCGAAGCCGGAACGACCCTCGGTTTTTCCGGCTTCGCTCTTACCGCCATCACCACCCCCACCACCAGCAGCGCGATCCCGCAGGCCGTTAACAGCGGCGGCACGCTCTGGCGCATCAGGAAGGTGTACAGCAGCCCGGCCAGGGTTTCGAACACAATCAGCGGCCCTAAGATCACCGTCGGCAGCTTCTGGCTGGCAATGTTCCAGCACAGCGCGCCCACCCAGGAGCACAGCACCGCAATCGCAACCATTAAACCAATAAAGACCCAGGGTCTTGGCCCGAAGGGCTGGGCAAATTCCGGCTGCTGATGACCCAGCCAGAGGCATGCGCCGGCATACCCCACTAACGAGACGGGGAGCGTGACCAGCGCCTGCGCCGTTGCCCACATCATCGGGTGTTTATCCGGGTTCTCCCGCAGCCAGCGCGCATTGCGCAGGGCGTACCAGGCCCAGCACGCGACCGAGATGAACGCTAAAACGATCCCCGAACCGTAACGCCATAAGCTGAAGTCTGCCAGGCCGTGGCGCAGCTCGGCGATATTGACGCACACCAGCCCCACGGCGGTGCAGGCCAGGGCGGGTATCATTTTCGACCACGCCAGCTTGCCGTCCCGATGACTATAAAGCAGATTCGCGAAGATGGGGATGACCACCGGCAGCGTGCCGATAATCATGGTCGACACCGGCGCTCCGGTTCGCTGAATGGCGCTTGCCAGGCAGACGTAATAGATGAGATTGCCCATCATGGTCAGCGCCAGCGCGGTGCCCCAGTCCTGACGGCTGAGCTGTCGCAAGCGCGTACGCCCCAGCCATGCCAGAGGAAGGGCAATCAGCCCGAGCGCCAGATAACGTCCGGTAGACTGCAATATCGCCGGGTATTCCGGCACGATCAGAGGGCCGACAAAGATCAGCCCCCACATCAGACCTGCAAGCAGGGCATACAACACGCCGCTAATCATTTTTCCATCCACATTGATTTACTCTGCACTCAGTCTAGAAGGGGGAAACGCGCGCGTATTGTATGAGATTGCGCATTAGCGCCGGGCGACCTGTTTCTGGTAGCGCACGGGCGTAATGCCGTAGCGGCGGGTGAAGGCGCGGGTTAAATGCGACTGGTCGGTCAGCCCCGTTGCGGCGGCGACTTCGGCGGCGGGCATACCGTGGGTGAGAAACGCCTTGGCGCGCCACAGGCGGATGGCCATTAACATCTGGTGCGGCGTAACGTGAAAATGGGCTTTGAACTGGCGTTGGAAATGGTACGGGCTGAGCGAGACAACGTTCGCCAGTTCGTCCAGCGTCAGGGCGTGCATATAGTTGTCGTGCAAATACTCGCGCACGCGCTCGAAACGGTGTGCGCCTTCCTGAACCACCGGCGCGTGATGGGCTAGCGGCTGAAAGGTCTCGATCAGATCCAGCAATAAGCCTTTTTGCGCCAGCGGATCGTCCGTATGCCACAGGCCGTAAATTAGCCTGCCGATCTGCTGAGAGCGCTGCGGGTCGTAACGGGTTACGTCGCTGAACCACCAGTGGCGCAGGCCGGTTACCTCTTCCAGAAGATCGGGTTCGATGTAGACCATCCGGTAGCGCCAGCCGTCTTCGGTCGCGGACTCCCCGGTATGGATCTCGTCCGGGTTCATGGTAACAACGGATTTTTCAGGTGCGAGATGCTGGGTGCCGCGATAGCGAAAGCGTTCGGCGCCGGTTTCGATGGTGCCGATGCCGAAGGCTTCATGGGTGTGGGGCTCAAAGGCGTAGTCAGAGATATGCGCGTGATAGAGTTCAAGGCCCGGCAGCTGCGCCAGATGGCGAAAGCGCGCGCTGTCTCTCTCGTCAGTAAACTGTTCCGGTACGCCTTGCACGGTGAGCCTCCTCATGGGTCATCACTACATTATCAGAGATGACCCGAGGGGATGCCACAAAAAATAACCAATCCGTAACAATTACAGAATGGCTTTGACGCTCTCCGCCAGCGGTGTAGTCGGGCGGCCAATCAGCTTGCTCAGGGTACGGCTGTCGTCAAACAGGCCGCCTTTGGACGCGCCCACGTCGGAGTCCGCCAGCATATCCGCCAGCCCGGCGGGTAAACCCACGCTCTTCAATGCGGCTGCAAAGTCCGCTTCGCTCAGGTTTTGATACGCCACAGGTTTACCGCTCTGCTTGCTCAGTTCCGCCGCCAGCTCGCTCAATGTCCAGCCGTGGTCGCCTGCCAGTTCGTATACCTTGCCCGCATGACCCTCTTCAGCGATCACTTTGGCTGCCGCCGCGGCATAGTCTGCGCGGGTGGCAGAGGCAATTTTGCCTTCGCCTGCGGCACCAATGAATACGCCGTGTTCCAGCGCAGGCGGCGCGCTCGCCAGGTAGTTTTCGGTGTACCAGCCGTTGCGCAGCAGGGCGTATGGCACGCCAGATTCTGCCAGCGCTTTCTCGGTTTCGACATGTTCAACGTGCAGACCCAGCGGTGATTTATCCGCGTGCAGCAGGCTGGTGTAGGCGATAAATTTCACGCCTGCCGCTTTGGCGGCGTTGATCACGTTCTGGTGCTGGGTCGCGCGCTGGCCCACTTCGCTTGAGGAGATGAGCAGCAGCTTTTCCACGCCGCTCAGCGCGGCAGTAAAGGCGGCTTCATCGGTGTAATCCGCCTGACGAACCACAATACCCTGGTTGCTTAACGCTTCAGCTTTCGCCGGGTTACGAACAATGGCAACAATCTGGTTTGCTGGAACGGTTTTCAGCAGTTCTTCAATAACGTGCTGGCCAAGCTGGCCGGTAGCGCCGGTAATCGCGATCATGATAAATCTCCTTCGTGTTTGTCTGGTGTTGTGGCACACTATCACCATAGCTAACTTTTGGTAAGTACGTACAAAAAGGTAAGTATGAAAAAAACGATCCCAACGCTCAGCGAGCAAATGCGCGATGGCAATCTCTTCGCGGAACAGTGCCCTTCACGGGAGGTGCTTAAACACGTTACCAGCCGCTGGGGCGTGCTGATCCTGCTGGCTCTGCGCGGAGGAACGCACCGTTTTAGCGAGCTGCGCCATAAAATGGGCGGGGTGAGCGAAAAGATGCTGTCCCAGTCGCTTCAGGCGCTGGAGCAGGACGGGTTTGTCGATCGCGTGTCGTATCCGGTCGTGCCGCCGCACGTCGAGTATAGCCTGACACCGATGGGCATCGAGGTGAGCGAGAAAGTCGCCGCGCTGGCGGACTGGATTGAAGTCAATACGCCGAAGGTGATGGCGAATCGGGATGAGCGTGCGGCGTAAAAGCCGGGTGGCGGTTTCGCCTTACCCGGCACAATCACCGCTACCTGCTTAAATCCACCTGATAAATCGCGAACCCGATATCATCCGTCGCAACCTTTTTCATCGGATACTGCGCCTTATCCTTAATAAACGCGGCTGCCTTATCGGACGGTGACGTTTCAAAGCGGATATCCAGTTTCGCATCGCTGTGGATTGGCGCAAGACGCCAGTTGTTATCCACCGCCGGGTGAATTTCGCCCGCCTTCTTCGACTCCGCGCCGATCCACGCCGCCAGCACCGAGCGGTTTTCGTCCGGTGACGCAAAAGCGATGTGGCTATCGCCCGTACCGGCAAACTTACCGCCGTAGGCGCGGTAGTTATTGGTCACCACCAGGAAGGTGGCATTCGGGTCGATCGCCTTGCCGTTGAAGGTCAGGTTTTTGATGCGTTCGGCCTGCGGGTTAATCGCCTGGCACTCGCCGTCATATTTTGCCGGCTGGGTGACGTCAATCTGGTAATTTACGCCGTCGATCACGTCGAAGTTGTAGGTGCGGAAGCCATCCCAGTTAATCAGCGGCTGTGGTTTACTGCTCTTCGGGTCGATCTGGTTAAACTGCCCGGCGGAGCATTCCAGCCACTCCTTCACCTCTTTCCCCGTGGCTTTAACCACCACCAGGGTATTCGGGTAGAGATAGAGATCGGCGGCGTTACGGAAGGTGAGCTGGCCTTTTTCGACCTCAACATAGCTTGCCGGGTCGTTCTTGCGTCCGCCCACTTTGAATGGCGCAGCGGCAGACAGCACCGGCAGTTTTGCCAGATCCGGATCGCCCTGAACAAAGTGTTCGGCATAGGCTTTCTGGGCCATGTTGACTACCTGAACGGTCGGATCGTCCTGCACCAGCGCCAGGAAGCTGTACATGTTGTCGGCGGATTTGCCGATCGGCTTGCTGACGAATTCGCGGGTGGCGTCGTGGTCGTGCTTCAGCACGTCGACCAGCTTTTTATCTTCACCTGCCAGGGATTTTTTAGCCGCCGCGTCGTAAATCGGGCGCGCTTCGGCTTTTGACTGCGTCACCTTCCAGCTGCCGCTGTCGTTATTTAGCACCAGATCCACCACGCCAAGGTGGTCGCCCCACATGCCCGGCATCACTGACGGCACGCCGTTGAGCGTCCCTTTCTCGATATCCGCCCCTTTAATGCTGGCAAAATCTTTGCCCGGGAAAACAGCGTGAGCGTGGCCGAACAGGATCGCGTCAACGCCCGGGACTTCGCTCAGATAATAAACGGAGTTCTCCGCCATGGCCTGATACGGGTCGGCTGACAGGCCTGAGTGAGCCACCACGACAACGACATCCGCGCCTTTCGCGCGCATTTCCGGCACGTGCTTGCGCGCGGTTTCGGTAATGTCATTAACGGTCACTTTGCCGTCGAGGTTGGCTTTATCCCAGGTCATGATCTGCGGCGGTACGAAGCCGATATAGCCGATTTTCAGCGTCTGCTTTTTACCGTCCCGATCGACAACTTCACTCTCTTTAATCAGGTAAGGGGTAAAGAGCGGCTTTTGCGTCTTAACGTCGATGATATTGGCGTTAACGTATGGGAACTTCGCGCCGGCCAGCGCATCGTGCAGGTATTTCAGGCCGTAGTTGAATTCGTGGTTGCCCAGGTTGCCGACGACATAGTCCAGCGTGTTCATCGCTTTATAAACCGGATGGATCTCGCCTTTCTTCAGACCTTTCGCCGCCATGTAATCGCCAAGCGGGCTGCCCTGAATGAGATCGCCGTTGTCCACCAGCACGCTATTTTTGACTTCACCCCGCGCGGCGTTGATCAAACTTGCTGTACGTACCAGTCCGAATTTTTCCGTAGGGGTATCTTTGTAGTAATCGAAGTCCATCATATTGCTGTGCAGATCGGTCGTTTCCAGAATACGCAGATCTACCGTCGCCGCCTGCACGCTCGCTGCAATCAGCGTCGCCAGAAGCGTTGCACTAAACTTAATCATCAGAGGAGTCCTTTTTTCGATCCGTTCCACAAAAGAGTATGTATCTATCGTTTGTTGCTTACAGAAATGTGAATCCTGACAGAAAAAAGCGACCTGAAACCGGAATTGCTTCACAGATAGCGGAATTGTTCACATTACGATATAACTAAAACAAAGAGTTAACCTCACTGCGTTAACAAAGAGGTGGAAAATGCTAGATAAGATTTGTCAGCTCGCACGGGATGCGGGAGATGCCATCATGCAGGTGTATGACGGTGTTAAACCGATGGAGGTCGTCAGCAAGGCGGACGACTCCCCGGTCACGGCGGCCGATATCGCGGCGCATAAGGTGATCCTGCAAGGTCTGCAGACCTTAACGCCGGATATCCCCGTTCTGTCTGAAGAAGCGCCGCAAAGCTGGGACGAGCGCCAGCACTGGCAGCGCTACTGGCTGGTCGATCCGCTGGACGGGACAAAAGAGTTCATCAAGCGCAACGGTGAGTTCACCGTCAATATTGCCCTGATTGAGAAGGGTAAAGCGGTGCTCGGCGTGGTCTACGCGCCGGTAATGAAGGTGATGTATAGCGCTGCAGAAGGGAAGGCCTGGAAGGAGGAGTGCGGCGTACGCAAGCAGATCCAGGTGCGCGATGCCCGTCCACCGCTGGTGGTGATTAGCCGCTCGCACAGCGACAGCGAGCTGGAGGAATACCTGCAACAGCTGGGTGAACACCAGACCACCTCGATTGGCTCGTCGCTGAAATTCTGCCTGGTGGCGGAAGGTCAGGCGCAGCTCTATCCGCGCTTTGGGCCAACCAACGTCTGGGATACCGCGGCAGGCCATGCCGTTGCCGCGGCCGCCGGGGCGCATGTCCATGACTGGCAGGGCAAGCCGCTGGACTACACCCCGCGCGAATCCTTCCTCAACCCCGGCTTCCGCGTCTCTCTTTACTGAGCCAGCAGTTTGTGCAGCAGGGCGACAACCTGCTGCACCTCTTCCTGAGTTAACGCGCCGTCTTTCACCCACTGCACGCGGCCGTCCTTATCCAGCACGATAATCGCGGAGCTCTCTTCCTCAAGCTGCCAGGCCTTACGCGTCACGCCATTGCTGTCAACGATAAACTGCGACCACGGGTAGAGCTTTTTATTGCTCTCAAGGCTTGAGCGCACAAACATCCCGGAGCCAGGAATGGCATCATCGGTGTTCACAATCGTGGTGGTCTGGTAGCGGTCATGGGGGAATTTTGCGGCCTTGATCGCCTCCACCAGGCTGGCATTCTTCTCTTTTGCGGATGTACGACCGGCAATATGTTGTACAACTCTCACTTTGCCCGCGAGCTGCGCGCTATTCCAGGCTTTATAGCTAAACTTATCATTGTCGAGAATCAATTCTCCCCGGTCAGCAATGCCGACTGGCGGTACACGTTGTCCTTTTTCAATGCTGTGAGCGGAAGCCCACAGGGGCAGCAGCAGGCAGGCTGCCGCAAGGATGTTACGTAGGGTCATGGCGTTTCCTTATTGTTTGCAGGTGATCCGACCACTTGGTCATACGCTTTTAATCATAAGTGCGATCAATGTGGTTTTCCCGCAATCCGAGTGCCAGTTTGCGGGTGAACGCACATATCCATGAAAAAACGACGGCTTATACTGCTCTCTATCACGCTTTGCAAAGATTATTCTGAATAATTGTAATCAAACGGTAAATAAACTTATGCACACTGGGTAACACCGTAGTTCTGGTCTATAGTCATTGGGCATCAAAATTTGCGCTCAGGACAGTCGGGCCGATTGTGGCACCGCAAGAGCGTATGATTCGCAGGAGATACAAGAATGAAAATTTTCCAACGCTACAACCCGCTTCAGGTGGCGAAGTACGTGAAGATCCTGTTCCGTGGACGGTTGTATATCAAGGATGTTGGCGCTTTTGAGTTTGATAAGGGCAAGATCCTTGTCCCAAAAGTGAAGGACAAACAGCACCTGTCTGTGATGTCCGAAGTCAACCGTCAGGTTATGCGTCTGCAAACTGAGATGGCTTAACCAACGTGCTATGCAGTAGGTAGTTAAAAAGACGGCTCCCGATGGGAGCCGTTGATGTTTGTGGGGGTAGGTACGTTACGCCGACACCTTCTCTTCCGCGTCCGGCAGCTTCGGCACCAGTACGGTCGGCTTGTTGTCGATACGCGTCACCAGCAGCTGGTCGATGCGATAGTTATCAATATCCACCACCTCAAACTTGTAGCCGGAGAACTTCACCGAGTCGGTGCGTTTCGGGATTTTACGCAGCATAAACATCATAAAGCCGCCGATGGTTTCGTAGTTACCGGACTGCGGGAACTCGTCGATATCCAGCACGCGCATGACGTCTTCAATCGGCGTACCGCCGTCGATCAGCCATGAATTATCGTCACGCTGAACAATCTGCTCTTCCAGTCCCTGGCCAACCAGGTCTCCCATCAGCGTGGTCATCACGTCGTTCAGCGTGATGATACCCACCACCAGCGCGTATTCATTCATGATCACCGCGAAGTCTTCCCCGGCGGTTTTGAAACTTTCCAGCGCTTCGGAGAGCGTCAGGGTGTCCGGCACAATCAGGGTATTGCGGATCTGCACGCCGCTGTTCAGCGCCAGGCTCTGGTTTGCCAGCACGCGGTTCAGCAGGTCTTTGGAGTCGACGTAACCGATGATGTGGTCGATATCTTCATTACAGACCAGGAACTTGGAGTGAGGATGCTGCGCTACTTTGTTCTTCAGGCTCTGCTCATCTTCATGTAAATCGAACCAGATAATGTTTTCGCGGCCCGTCATGGAAGAGGGCACGGTACGGGATTCCAGTTCAAATACGTTCTCAATCAGCTCGTGTTCCTGCTTACGCAGCACTCCGGCCAGCGCGCCGGCTTCCACCACCGCATAAATGTCGTCAGAGGTGATGTCGTCTTTACGCACCATTGGCAGCTTAAAGATGCGGAAAATCACGTTCGCCAGGCCGTTGAAGAACCACACCAGCGGACGAAACACATACAGACAGAAGCGCATCGGGTTGATGATACGCAAAGCTACAGCTTCTGGCGCAATCATACCGATGCGTTTCGGGGTCAGGTCTGCAAAGAGGATGAACAGGCCGGTTACCAGCGAGAAGGAGAGAATAAAGCTCAGCTGTTCGGCAAGCTCAGCGGACATGTATTTGACAAAGAGGCTATAAAACGCTGGAGAAAAGGCCGCATCGCCCACGATACCGCCGAGAATGGCGACCGCGTTAAGGCCAATCTGCACCACGGTGAAGAACATGCCGGGGTTTTCCTGCATTTTCAGGATGCGGGTGGCATTGATGTTGCCCTCGTCGGCAAGCAGCTTCAGTTTGATTTTACGGGACGCGGCCAGCGAGATCTCAGATATCGAGAAAAATGCACTGACGGCAATAAGACAAAGTATTACTAAAATACTGTTTAACATAGTTTATCCGGCTTCTCGCCAGATCCTCAGAAGGGGGGTTGATACCATTTGTGTGAAAACACGTAGAACGTCAGCTCGTAGCGTTGAGCCGATTATTTCAGCGGTAGTATAGCGTAAAGAGATGTAAATCTGCCAGAGGTCACATTTTTGGCATAAAACAGACCGGACAGCGTGCGCTGTCCGGTACGGGTGACGTTTTAACGGTTAATAATCAGGCCAGCTGTGGCGGCAGGCAGACGCCGATGCCCCCGATGCCGCAGTAGCCGTACGGGTTTTTGTGCAGATACTGCTGATGATCGTCCTCGGCATAGTAGAACGGCTTCGCGGTGGCGATTTCCGTGGTCACCTCGCGCGTATCGCCTGCTTCACGCATGGCCTGCTGGAAACGCTCAAGGCTGGCGCGCGCGGCGGCGTCCTGCTCAGGCGTGAGCGGATAAATGGCCGAGCGATACTGTGTGCCGTGGTCGTTGCCCTGACGCATGCCCTGCGCCGGGTCGTGGTTTTCCCAGAAGACCTGCAGGAGCTGTTCGTAGCTGATGACCGTCGGGTCATATACCACGCGTACCGCTTCCGCATGGCCGGTTTCGCCGGAGCAGACTTCGCGGTAGGTTGGATTCGGCGTATAGCCGCCCGTGTAGCCGGCCGCGGTGCTGTAAACGCCGGGCAACTGCCAGAAGAGGCGCTCAACGCCCCAGAAGCAGCCCATGGCGAACAGGGCGATTTCCATTCCATCAGGAACGTTGGTCATTGAATGGTTATTGACGGCGTGTAAGGTCGCCACAGGCATAGGGGTGTTGCGTCCCGGTAATGCATCAGCTTGTGAAACCAGATGCTTCTTGTCGAATAAACTCACGATGGGGCCTCCCGGGGTGCGATGTTTCGGTTAAGGTTGTCACGAAGCGTTTAATTGAACACAATAAATGCGCTGAATGAGACTAGATTTAATCATAAGAAATATTTGGGTGTTACACCCGTTTTCAACCCACGATTTGGGTTTTTGGCTTCCGGGCCGTATTTTGCCGCACGGCGGCGCTTCATTTGCTTCCAGGGTGGAAAAGGGATATTCAGGAGAAAACGTGACAAAAATCCGCCAGTTATGTTTAGTCAGTGTGTTGCTGACAAGCGGGGTTGCCAGCGCGGCGAATGTCCGTTTGCAGGTTGAGGGGTTATCCGGGACGCTGGAAAAAAACGTGCGTGCGCAGCTGTCGACCATCCAGAGCGATGAGGTGACGCCGGACCGGCGTTTTCGCGCGCGCGTGGATGACGCGATCCGTGAAGGGCTAAAAGCGCTGGGGTATTACGAACCCACCATTGATTTCGATCTCCGCCCGCCGCCAAAGAAGGGGCGTCAGGTGCTTATTGCCCGCGTCTCGCCGGGCGAGCCGGTGCTGATTGGCGGCACGAACGTCATCCTGCGCGGCGGCGCGCGTACCGACCGCGACTACCTGGACCTGCTCAGCACGCGGCCGAAAATCGGCACCGTGCTCAACCACGGTGACTACGACCACTTCAAAAAAGAGCTGACGAGCGTCTCTCTGCGCAAGGGCTACTTCGACAGCCAGTTCAATAAAAGCCAGCTGGGCATCGCGCTGGAGCGACGTCAGGCCTTCTGGGATATTGACTACGACAGCGGCGAACGCTACCGCTTTGGCGATGTAACGTTTGAAGGTTCGCAAATTCGTGAAGAGTATCTGCAAAACCTCGTGCCGTTTAAAAAAGGCGATTACTACCAGTCGAGCGATCTGGCGGAGCTGAACCGTCGCCTCTCCGCTACCGGCTGGTTTAACTCCGTGGTTGTCGCACCGGAATTTGATAAGTCTCGCAAAACCAAGGTGTTGCCGCTGCATGGCGTTGTCTCGCCGCGCACCGAGAACACCATTGAGACCGGTGTTGGCTACTCGACAGACGTCGGTCCGCGCGTGAAGACCTCCTGGAAAAAGCCGTGGATGAACTCCTACGGCCACAGCCTGACCACCAGCGCCAGCATTTCCGCACCGGAACAGCAGCTTGATTTCAGCTATAAAATACCGCTGCTGAAAAACCCGCTTGAGCAATATTACCTGGTGCAGGGCGGCTTTAAGCGTACCGATTTGAACGATACCGAGCAGGATTCGACAACGCTTGCGGTTTCACGCTTCTGGGATCTCTCCAGCGGCTGGCAGCGCGCCATTAACCTGCGCTGGAGCCTTGATCACTTTACCCAGGCAAACGTCACCAACACCACTATGTTGCTTTATCCGGGCGTGATGATCAGCCGCACCCGCTCGCGCGGCGGCCTGATGCCAACATGGGGTGATTCACAGCGTTACTCTATCGACTACTCCAATAC